>NZ_JBVBEF010000013.1:0-121258 GCF_055456055.1 Bradyrhizobium sp. LeoB3 | reverse complement strand
ACCCATGAATCATTGAAAAATTGATTCGGGAATCCTATAAAACGCGGCAAAATCAACAATCTGCCAAAGTAGTGCTAGGCCGTGTACCCATAAATCCGTCGGTGTGACGCGACGATAAGCCAAGCCGTGTCCGGTTTGCCCCGTTAGCGACCGAGGTGGCGCGGCGGCGCAATATGTCGCGAAGGACCAGATGCGGATATTCCAACGACAGTACGTATCCGTCCGAGAAAAAGGAAAGCGTCCGGTGGTTGGAAAATCTCAAGCAGTCTACGCAGCTGTTGGATCTTCCGGGACGATGCATCCATATTGGTGATCGCGAGAGTGACATTTACGAGCTTTTCTGCGCAGCACAGGAGATCGGAACTCATTTCCTGATCAGGACCTGCGTCGACCGCTTGGCTGGAGACGGGGATCACACGATCGCCGACAAATGGACGAGGTCGCCATCAAAGGGCTCCATCGCATCGAAGTCAGAGACAGCAACGGCGATCCCGACCAGGCCGTTCTTGAGATCAGGTATCGCAAGATTCGCGTCCTGCCGCCGATCGGAAAGCAGAAGCGCTATCCCGCTCTAACCCTGACGGTGATCCATGCCGAAGAGCGCGGGACGCCGAAAAACAGAAAGAAGATCGATTGGAAGCTGATCACCGACCTGCCTGTTGGTTCCCGCACCGACGCCATTGAGAAGCTCGAATGGTATGGTTTGAGATGGAAGATCGAGGTGTTCCATAAGATCCTCAAATCGGGCTGCAAAGCTGAGGAGTCGAAGCTCAGGACCGCCCAGCGTCTGACCAATCTGATCTCGCTCTTTTGCATCCTGAGTTGGCGGGTCTTCTGGATGACGATGCTCAACCGTTCCGCCCCGGACGCGCCGCCAGCCCTCGCGTTGACTGCGACTGAAATCGGCGTGCTCGATCGCCTCGTCAACGACAAACCAAAAGCAAGACAGAAAACGCTCTCGCACTATCTGATCAAGATCGCCCGGCTCGGCGGTTATCTCGCCCGCGCCAGCGATCCGCCGCCTGGCAATACCGTCATGTGGCGCGGGCTGTCACGCCTCACTGACATCGCGCTGGGCGCCATGGTCGGAGGAGAATTTGTGGGTAATTGAAAGCCGGTGAAGGCCGCCTTGCCGAATGAGGCGTGTTGTTGAGTACTGTCCTTATGGACAGTGATAGGCGCAGTGCCCAAGTCGAACGGCTTGAGGTGGTGGACACGGGCCGGCGACGGCGCTGGTCCGAGGATGAGAAGCTCAAGATCGTCCTGGAGAGCTTACAGACGCCGCGCCAGGTCGCGGCAACAGCGCGGCGGTATCCCTTCGTTCAACAAGCACCAAACGGAGGAACGCATGGCTAGAGCAGCATGGAAGCGGGCCGGCCCGCCTATCGGCAAGAAGGATAAATTGCCGGCACGGTTCTACCGCGGCCTTGGCATCCCCCTTGCACGAGCATGGCTATTTCAACGGCACAGGCTTGGGTCTGTTTCAGATTGAGGTATTGTCATGCGTTTAACGTCCCATTCTGGAATGCCGCGTCTTCAGCAGCTACACGCGCTGATCCGGGAGCTGAAGCAACGAACTGAGCTCTTGAGTGCCGATATCGCGGAAACGGAGCAGAGGGCGCGCGCCTTCAACTTAAAGCATGCGGCCTATCCTCCTACTGCCTTGAACCTACGAGGCCGTCGCGACAAGCTTCTCGCTACGATCGCCAGGCTGGAGGATCAATTGAAGCCTGTTGATGTCGTAGGTGCCAAACGTTATTGATACCGGAACAAACGCCTACTCTCGACTTTTCGACGGCATGACGTGCCCTCAGCGCTCCAAGCCGATGACCGAAGCCCCGCCAGCACGTGTCCTTTGAGAAAGCGAAGTCCGCCCGCGGTCAGATTCTGAATTCGTCCATCTGTCGTCCTGATTTCAGCTGCTTTGCCAGCCAGCGCGGGCACTTGCCCCGACCGGCCCAGGTCTCAGCCGGATCATCAGGATTTCGATACTTGGGAGAGACAAGCGGATAGGATCGCCGTCCAGACGCTGGCTGTTCTAACCGATTCAACCTGTCGACCAACCGCTGCCTCTGTTGAGTGATCTTTTCCTTCAGCACGTCTGAGATCTCCACGTGCAAAGTCCATAGACGGTCAAGATCCATTTTTTCGAGTTCTGCTCGTCTCATTATGTCCCCGTTTTCAAATTCGCAGACCCACCAGGTAAAAATAAGATTTCTCATCTTGGTTAAACTGAGACCAAAATGCGTAATTAAATCGGATTTTGCGGGCGAGCGCGGATTATCTCAGCGCCATTGACGCCTCGAATTTTCAATGCTGCGCCGCGATCGTTGTCGAGGATGCCAGCTCCACAGGGTGCGCCCGGCCGACGGTGCGGAGTATCTCGGGCCGCTCGGCGTATAGTTCGTGCCACTCGCGAACTTGCTGGGGATCGTGGAGATCGAACTGCGAGCGAACGGCCCCCCAAAAGCCTTGTTGCTTGGTGTGTGGTGTCGCGCCGCGTCGCCAGTTTGCGCCAGCTTGCGCGACAACTCGCCTGTTCGCTGTACGGCATCACTTGAGTTGGCGAAGTTACGCCCGTCCTGGCCGATTTCTTTGAGAATGTCGAACTCAAGCTCAGCCCGCTGGAAAGCCTTAAGCATTCTTCGCTCCCATTGCGCAGAGTATTGCTTCCCGCGCTTCCTTGCTCATCGTGTCCCAGTTCTCCACGCCGGGATCGTCCTCCCCCGCCACCATGGGCTTGAAGCGATCTCTTTCGAATCCAACCTTGGCGGATATCGAAGAAATCTGGCCAACGTAGTAACCCTTCAGTTCAGAGCTGGCGAAGGCCTCTTGGATCACGCCCTCGAGTTGGATGCGTTCGGCGTTTGCATCGGCGATGGCCTCAGTCACGCGAATGCCCGCTCGCTCTACTTGATACTCCTGCAGAATATCAAGCAGATTTGAACGCACGTACTTCAGCGCGTCAGGTGTACCCCTGACAGTCGACATGTAGACAAGCACTGGGGTTGGTCGTGATGGGCCAACTGCGGATTCACGCACCGCAACAAATGGCTCTGTATTCGATCACCTCGTCGGCGAGCAACAAGACCGATTCCGAGATGGTGAGCCCGAGCGCCTAGCTGGCGGCTTCAAACCGGACATCGGCGATCCAGTTGCGCTTGCGCCGGCTCAGGCGGGCTTGTTCATTCTCGCCCTCGAAGATTGCCCGCGCGCGTCGGAGCAGCGCAGGTTCTAAATTCTCAAATGCGTTGACGCTGATGACGGCTAGAGGCAGCCGTCGATTCGGCTCGTGACCACCGGCACCCCGCCACACGCGGTGCAAAGGTGAAATTCGGCAGTCTTGGTGCCGCAACTCCTGCCTACCACTTAACGGAAATTTACTGGTTCGCCCGTGCGGTGGCGGTGGCCATGTATTTCGAATAAAAATCAGCAACCCGGTCGCGCCACATTCCGACGAACGTCCCCGATGTCAGCTTATCGACCGATTTCCACGCGCGTTTGACGGCCGGAAGGGTATTTCGCCAGATCGCGCGTTTACACCATTTTTCGCCTTTCTCCATGCCTTCGCTGGTGGCACACATGGATCTCCAAGCGATACGATCAGGTTGGCTGATGTGCTCGGCGGCGCCTTCCCAACCTTGTTGATGGATTAAGTAAAGATCGCTCAAGGTCGGCTTCTTGTGCGTCACCCACTCGAACAGAATGCCTTCCGTAATGACCTTGTAGGCCGCCGCAACGGCGTTGTCGCGGGGATCACGAATCTGCCCGGAGCCGAATTTGTTGAACTCGTATTCGCTCAGTTGGAACAGGCCGATATACGACCCAGTGCGTTGCTTGGGGTCGAAACCGGACTCGATCTTGGCAACCGCTTTCATGAAATTGAAATCCAGACCGAAAGCGTCGGAAGCGCGCTTGATCTCCTCGACCGGCGTTCCGACCGGAGTGTCCTTGAGCGAATTTAAGACGACAGCCGCCGGCTTCTCGGCAGGCGGCAGTTCGGACCATACGTAATAGATGAGATATCGGAAATCTTGCGTCACCGGCTTGGGGGCATCGTCGGGCGCATCGCGCGTTGTCGGCATCGGTTGGACGGCATCATGGTGGCCCAAGGCCATCCATTTTGCCTCGAAAGAATCGTCGCCGATTTCGGCCGCTATTCCAGGTCCGGCAGATGTTTCCGGCACGGCGGCGGAGAGCGCAGGCGCGCGGGGTGTCTCGGCGCTCACAGCCGCTTCGGGCATTGCCCCCGGCGCGGTCACGCCTGGCGTGTCTCCGCCGACCTGATGGATCATCCCCGTGAATGTTATGGCACTCACGATGCAGGTGGCCTGCAAGGCTTTCATGCCCCCAACTCCGCGGCACGGTCCCCGAAAGAACGCTACACGCATATTCCCCGTAGTCCAAGGCGAGTCCGTTTTTAGTGGAATGTCCCAAGCGAGGCGACGGACAGGATTGGGATGAGTCACATTTACTGAAGCTGTTGCCCAAATGCGACATCCTTCACGTCGCTCGCGACTGCCAAGGCTCTTGGCCTCGACATCCCGCCCGCGATGCTCGCACTCGCGGATGAAGTCATCGAGCAACCCGCCACTTCGCCTTTGGGTCATTTTCGACCGATTCGGTCGGCTCAGACTGCCGGTTCACATCCGCTTCGCCCGAAAAGCGGACATGAGCCTGGAGGGACGACAAAGCATAAGGCGCGTGGCCGAAGGGTTGTGATTCAAGTTCCCAGCGGGTAGCTTCGATTTGTACGCCAAGAACTCGAGGAATCGCGTTCAACCGAACGATGCTTGCCGAGGAGCCGCGCTCACGCGCAGGGAGCGCCGATGCAACTGAAACGCGAACGACAGAAATCATTGTTCAACGGCGGCCGGCATCAATGACTTGAAAACCGCCGATCGTGTTTCGCGGGTAGGCCAGGGACCGCGCAACGAGTGGTTCACCATTCCGGTAGCGAACCAAGCAAGGACGCGAGACCCTCGATCCTGCCGATCTCGTCGACTAAATTACGCACGAAGCCCGCGCTTCTGGGTCGCTGTCGGTGCAAGCTATGAGTACGCCGATGCGCCGCATTCGCTCTGGCTGCTGCGCGCCGCCGCAAGCGGCGAGACCGCCGCGCCGCCAAGAACACGTCTGTTGTCCGGGTACATCAGCATGTAGCCTGCGCCGCGCGCAACAAGTCGCGAAGCGGTCTGACCAACGGGCGAGGGACGCAATCGACTGGAGGATCATCAATTCAACAGAAAGCAACCCATGTGGTTACCGTCGCAGTAAACCGTCCCTGCCGGCCGACCTGCCTGCAGGCTGGCTCGGCGCGATGGTGTTTTGCCCTCGCGCTGGCGCTGGTCGCCTGGGCCACCGTTACTATCACCAGGGCCGGTTCGAACGTCCCCACGAACTTGCCGACTACCACATGTCGAGAGCGGACCGTACCGCTTCACGCGCGAACCCCACCCCGACAACTTCGAGCCGGCTGCTGCGATATAGACCTGCGGTGAAACTGAGAAATGGCTGCGGCGTAATCGTTAGAGGAGAGGATCGCACTTCTCGTGGAAGCTTGTCACCTTCTCACGGTTACATGGCTTGCACGACACCGACCGCATCACCAACTCAAAGCTAATCGTGTCAAGATCCAGGTAAACTAATCCCGCCTTCTTTGTTGCCCCGTTTCCGACGTGGCGGATCGCGAGAGGCATCGCGTGTATGAATGGAGAATTTATGGGAAACACTGTTACCGAATCCGAGTACCTCTCGGTCCAAGAAGTAGCTGAACGTTACGGCGTTAGTCAAAGTACCGTCAGGCGCGAAATTAATCGGGGTCGATTACGCGCTCGGCTTATTAAAAGTGCCTATGCAATTCGACCTTCTGACGCTGAGAATTGGCTTGCTCGGAACGGGAACATGGCTCGCGTGTTTAACCTGAGCAAACCTGGTAGTCCTTCGATCGCTATCGCGCACGACCTACTGCGAGTTCTTGTCTGGGCGTCGCTCGGCGGTCGGAGAGGCTATCGGATCAGGTCAGATGCTGACAAAAAGCTAGTGGAGCGCCTCCGAGTTTTGGGCTTTGAAATCGAAGTTCGGCACGCTCACGGGCGGCCGGCCGAGGCCCGAGCAAAAGATTTTGTAGAGGTCTGCATCGGCGGGGGGTGTCATAGCCTGCCCGGTCCAGGTCCGCGGCATGCATATTCGGCAAACCCGAGGATTAGCGAAGCAGTGAAGGCGACTGTCATGGGCTATTGGGCGCCGTACATGCGCGATAAGGGTGGTTCAGGCAAGTAGCAGCCGCCGTACCGGTTGCTACGGGGTACCCGCGGGCAGCGACGGATGTCGCCGGGATTCGAAGGGTGCAGGCGGGGCTCAGATCGCGCGGCGGCACTACTTGCGGGCTTGCTCGAGATACCCGCGCCGCGTGAATTCGCGAGCGGGCACCCGCGATCCAGCCAAGTTCAGTTGTCACCTTTGCAAGATGTCGATCGGTACCTGCCGTGCGCTCGCGTTGAGGGACCGCAGAACGTCCCAACAAGTTTTGAGTGCTGGTCCGCTCCCGCCCATCGAAGCTCCTCTTGCCGCGCAAAGGATGACGATCGAACAGCGCTACAGCGAGGGGCTGATCGGATGAATGGTGCGCGCTGGATTGTGTACCTTGGTACCTTATACGCATGGTGGCCACTGCAACTTCAGTCGCTCCGCCGCCACCAGTCAATATCGGCATCAATATCCCACGACAATGCATCGGCGATCGGACCGGAGTTTGGGTATCCTTGACGCATGTGGCGATCGGCCACGCGCTTAGCTTCGGCGACCGAAGAAAATGTGGCGCGGTGCCAGTGCTCGTCGTGGAGTGAGCAACCGTTTCGCGACGCCTGATACTTCCGAACATCGACCTTGGTTATCCTTAGCTCGCCGTACTGTGTCCATCTGGTCCAGTCTCCGTCGAACTCACGCTCCCAACGATGAGGATGATGTCTGTGATGGTTCGCGATCGTGGGCACGATGAAATCGACAGTCTGAACGCTGGCAATGGGATCACCGAGATCGTCATATACCACCGGGTTGCCGGCATCGTTCGGGCTCGCGGACCCGGCTAGGGCACCTGTGTCGCCGTTGAAAACTTCCCACTTTCCGGGTGCACGCGGTGTTGGCCGGAGGTCATATTTTGGCTGGTATCTTAGTTGATGGGACCGCCGCCGCGCCAAGCGCGTCTGCCCCGTTTGCTTGCTTCTTAATGCATCGAGATCGATGTCAAAATCCCCAACACTCATCTTGGTCTTCCTTGTTTCGGTGAGACGGCCGTTGGGGAAAGCCGTTCTCAGTACGCTAAATCTGAATTGGTAAACAGTTTGTGTTGCTGGGACGAACCCAACGACACCTGCGTAGCTCCACGGTTCGGAGGCGCAGCCGCCAGCGGCACTGGCGGCTGCGCCTCCGAACTCATGACGTGAGAGAATCGCTGACAAACTCGAATGTTGCCATGGTGTGAGTGACGGTAAGAACGTCGAGTGCTTTGTTCAACTCTTCGGGATCTGCTTCGTCTCTGAGCCAAATATCCACGACACGTTCGAGTGCCCTGTCGCGCTTTCGATAGAGATTGTTGAGCGAATTTCGGCTGGCGGGTTTCTTCTTCTTTGGCTTTTCCATTACGCTTACTCCCAGCCGCGGGTTAAAGGGCAGCAAGCGGCGGCGTGAATTAAGGGCAGACATTGGAACGAGATCACGATCTCCCGGCGTTGCGGGGGTCGACGGTGCGAGACGGGGTCCTTATTGTGGTTCTACTTTTGCAGTGGCCGTACGGGCCGAGCCCAGCCTCGCGTGACCGTGTCGCGAAAGCCACCAGGCATCAGTCGCCTCGACTTTATTGGAACAAAGTTCAGACTACGCATCACGGCAGCAAGGCGGCGTGCGCCGCCGGTGGTAGCTGGTGCGCGAAGCAGGTCGAGCAGCGCGGCAGTGCTAATAGCATCCTTGTCGCGCACGGCAGCTTCCACCTTTTTAAGCCAAGGGTCTTCATGAGGCGCCTCATGTTCAAGGCGCGCTTGATGCAGCTTTTCGAGGAACGACATGACCATCTCCATCCCGCGGCATGCTCTCTCTTCATATCCGCCACGCGTTCTTGTACGCACGACGTTGATGCGATTTCGTAACTCGGTGGCAAATCATCACTCAAATGTGTCGGGCGGTTCGTGGGAGCCTGTCTGTTCAAAGGTTGTGACGACTTCAAGGTAGGAGGCGAGCACGGGCGATGGCGTGGATCGGTTCTACCTTTGGGCCAGTGCAGGGGAGGGCGGGTCACCGCCGGCGGTGGTCGTGACATCGTGCCACCTTTGCAGACACGGCAGAAATTAAGTTGTGGTGAGGGGTCCGTCAGCCTGACATACCAAGACGGGCGTCCGGCAGTACAGAAAAGCGCGGATTTATCACGATCTGGACAGACCTGACGGACCTTGACGGAGTTTATATCCTTTCTTGCCGTGCGACCATTAGGCTCTCGACAACGGTCGCTGTAGCAATATGAGGAAGCTCCAGGGGATTCACCGTCAGGTGTGTCAGCCCGTCAACGGTTAATCGCAGATGCCGGTGCGGACAGGCAGGGGCGAGAGTTCTTTGATGCCCATTGCAGCATGGGCTGTTTGTTGGGCGACGCTGAAAGGCACGGCACGGACATATCCCCGCTTCGTTACGCCGGCGATGGTGATCCTGCCGCTTTCGGGTCGTCCCCACCCAGCATGCTGCATCGCATGGGCAAGTCGCTGACTGTGCTGTGAAGTTTGTTGGGCAGGCGGTATCTGGAGAATATGCGTTAGTACATCGGCGGTGAAAACACGTTCAAAGCCATCGCCTGTCCTGTGCACGATGCTCAGGTTATCATCCAGATTAGCCAACGCATCTTCCCACGGGTCCGTAACGCGGCGTAGTTCCTGAACGGTCCGGGCATCACTCCAAAGGCTTTCATCCAATCCAATACACTCACCCGCAGCCTCATAGGTTGCGGCCTCGCCCAGCAACTGGTCGCGGTCCCGCTTTAGTGCCTCGATATCGACTTTTCCGGTCTTAAGGGGCCACCATCGACGATTGCCGGTCTGCGAAAGTAAGTATGCCTCGTTGTTAGTCGTGGCCCATTCAATTGAGCGGCGAGGGCGATCCTCACGGACACGGCCATACGCGGGGCGCGCGCGGTCGACCTGACGACTAGCGAACGCCTTGACTTGTTCCACCTCGGCGCGCCGCATACCCGCCAGGTCCGCATTCTCGTGCATCCAAGTGCCTTCGAGTTGTTCCTGAATTTCTTTGTCACTTGCTCCAAGGATGGACTGATCATTGAAATTGTCGTCCCCGGCCAAGACGCGAATTGCGCTTGATTTGTTAAGCCCCTCAGGTCCTTCAAGCACGGTGATGAAATCGAATTTGCATCCTGGGACCCGGGCCCTGCGGCATGCCGCCACGAGCACGCTTCGTCCAATGGCTCGATTAAGCGGAGTATCCTCGCAGCCAAGATAGTCGATGACCCAAGCGTCGAGGCGCTGCACCCCGTCCCACTTGCCTTGGCAGTCGTCTAAAAGATCGAGCACAGGATCAAAGGCGTTGTCCCGCGCTATCTCATTGATGGCCGCGAACGTGTTGGGATCGCCGCAATCAATACAATAGGTGTTGTTGATCAGACTGCGAACCGCGCTCACCGTTTGGTCCGTGAGCAAGCCCTCGCGGATCGTCTTGGAGTTTCCATCATATGAAACCGTTGTGCGGTTATGAAACAAGTCAAGGCGAGCCTCGATACCAAGCGATCGGATTGCAATCACGGCATTGGCAAGCGTCGGCTTTGGCCGGCCCAACTTATCCAAATCCCGGAACTTCACCGCCGCCGTCCCAGCTTTGGTGGGGCTCTGCCGCGTCCCTATCGGATTTACCGTGGCGGTAACCGCCGGCCTTAGATTGAGCGGTGACTTCCCTTTCGCGAAGAGCGGGCACGTCGCGCAAGATTTGCAGCCAGCGCCTGCAATGGCTGCGCAGCTCGGATAACCCACTCCTCGCTCCGCCCTATCTCTCTCCTTCCGTTCGAACAGCGCCTGGGTTTCATCCCAGTTGTACGTCCGATGGGCCTTGGAAATTTTGTGCGCGTAATCGTTGCCGTCCTCCATGAACGCGGTGCAGAGCACCGAGAGGTTCCACAATGGGTTATCGTAGTCCTTGCCTCCGGTCGCGATTGCGTCCCGCAGGAAGCCGCACTGCTGAAAGACAGGCCTGGGGTCGAGTAGCGCATTGCTGCGCTCGATACCCGCAGCCAGGGTGTTGTCGGCGGTCAGTGCGGCGAACGCCGGGTCAGGAGAAGCTGCGAAGCCGGGCTCGATCTGCGCCTCGCGCGGTGCGGCGGCCGGATCACTTGCTGCGGCCGCCGGCACCTTGGGCAGGAAGGCAAGGTCGGCGACGAAGTTGTAGTCGGCGCCAAGGTGCAACAGCTGCACCGGGCGCGGCGGATTGTATTTGTGGTTGTTAGTGCCAGGGACGCGCAGGATGCGCACGTCGTCCGTGGTCAGGCCGGTGTCGCACAGGATGCCTTCGGCGAGCAGGAGCTGCTTCAAGCCTTCGGCGTAGGGGCGCCACTCGTCCGGCGACAAGGGGACGTTGCTGATCCAGTAGACGTGCAGGCCACCACCGGAATACACGATAGCGGTGGGCTCCGGTAATCCGACTTTTCTGCAGAACACCAGGATGGCTCTCAGCGCCTCCTCTAATGTCCCATAGTGTTTGGGGTCGTTTTCTTTGACGTCAACGTCAATCCAGATCGCCTTCAACCAGCGCGCGTTGCTGTGCTTGCGGACGGCCTTCGGCTTGCCGGCACGGTTCTCGCCGCACTCAGCCTGTTGAGACGTGCAGTACCAAACGTCGTAGAACTGGTCGGTGGTCTCAAGCCACTTCGCACGACCGATGAACTCGTCGATGCTCTTGAAGGGCCAGCCGATCACCCAGTCCTTGCCGCCGTTCTTGGACGGATCACGGTTCTTCATATGGCAGTGCAGGTTGATCCAGCCGGGACCTTGTTGTCCCGGCCAGACAACGACACGTTCCAGGAACTGGCGGTTCGGATCAGCGAACTGCGGCGCCGAGCAAATGGGTCGGGCCGGTGCGGGTGTGGGGGCTGCTCCACCGGTGGGCGAGGTTCGTCGTGGTGAAGTGTGTTTTCGGCCGACTGCGGTGGGGACCGTTACTGTGGCGCTACCACCGGGCGCCGTCGTCACGCCCTCGGGTGGGACTGTGTCGGTCATGGCCCCTATCCTCCACTTGGAGGTGTCAGCAGGTCGCCCAGCCCGTAACGAACCAAACGCCCGAATTTGACGAACGGCGGCCACTGCCCTTTGGAGCGGCGCACGGAAAGCGCGGACTCCGTCAACCTGGTGACGAGCGCTGTTTCAGCCGGCGTAAGAAGTGCATTGCAGGGAAGCCTATAGATCTCCTCCAAGGAGCGAGGCGCTAATCTCGGGCGCGATCTTCCTTTTGGGTGCTTATGGGAGGATTTGTCTGTCATTGTGGATCACCTCCACCACACGTGGAACATGATCCAGAAAGGGAGGTTATTGCGTTTATTTTTTATTAATCATGTTGCGTCCGGGCTGTGATTCGCTCTTGCGGGTGGGTGAGGCATGGATCCCTGTTCTTGCCCTTCTCTGAGAGGAGCGATTTTCGAGCTTGCTGACAAGGCGCCTCTCTCGTCTTCGCTGTCTTGGACAAGTCGACTGCCGCGAACCCCTCGTTCCTCAAGACGTCGGAAACCAGGGCCGCGATGGCTTTTGGGCCCGTCTGGGGCCCCCTCACCGGCTGATGTTCGCTCGCTGCAAAGCGCACGAGACCTGGACTATAATCGCCTCGACGGTGTCGAACCAATGAGGCAGACCATCCGAGGCCCAGCGGGTTCGTCAGTCGCCGCCGCTCCGCTCAATTTCCTACTCGACAGATAAGCCAATCTAAACATTGCGGGACCTTGCTGAGGTAAGGGACGCTACCGCATCGCTTAGCGCCTGGCGTGCATCCTCGCCGGCCAGACGAACGTAGGCCCGTGCCGAAGCGATGCTGCGATGTCCAAGGCCGCTTGCGATGATGTGCGGGCTTGCGCCCGTACGCGCGAGCGCTGTTCCGACGGATCGTCGGAGATCGTGGATGCGCAGGTCCTGGATGCCGGCCCGAAGCAACACGCGAGCCCAGGCTTTTGGCAGGCCCACCAAATGGCCGCCGCCGATAGGACTTGGAAAAACCCACTGTTCGCCGGCCGAGCGGCTCAATTGCTCCCGAAGGAGCGCCACCGCAGGTTCGGTGAGCGGCAGCGGAGTGGGCGTTTTGTTCTTGGCAACCTGGCCCGGGATCGTCCAAATGGCCGCTGCGAGATCGAGATCTTCCCATCGCATGCTGAGGACGGCGCCGCGACGAGCGCCCGTGAACAACAGCATCATGAACACGCTGGCCCAGGGCTCCCCCTCTGCCTCGATGCCGGCGAGAAGGTTGCCCAATTCGCCTGTTTTGACCACCCGAGCACGTGATTCCTCCTGAAACCGAAGCAACCCCCTAGCAGGATTGATCGGCAGGCGGTCCGAGCGGACGGCAAAGTTCAGGAAGGCCGAGAGAAAAGAAGCCACGCGATTGGCGGCGATGGGGCGGGTCGCGCCGATCCGATCAACGAGTGATTGGCAATCGCCGCGACAGAGTTCGAGCAATGCTTTGCGGCCCAGCGCCGGCGCGACTTCTGCCTCCCACCTCTGGGCATCTCTCGCCCAGGTCCGATTGCGCTGCTTCAAATGCGCCAAGTAGAGCGGCCATAAATCGGCGAGTGTCATTTTTCGCGCGCGCGCGGCCTTGCGCAGCGCGACAGGATCATCACCGCGGGCGAGTTCGCCCGCTATGCTTTGTGCGGCTTGGCGTGCCCCATCGAGTCTGAGCCCGGGTATACGGCCCAGCGTGAAGCGCTGCGCTCTGCCATTTATTTTTTTGACGACCACGAAAGAGCGGGCGCCCGCTGCCGTGATCCGTACGGCAAGGCTGGGGGTGACGGTATCGTAGACGTAGGCAACTCCCGAAGCCGGCGGTATCAATCCTGCGATCCGTTGCTCCGTGAATTTCAGCCGAGCAGCCTTGCGTCGAGCATTGAAAGATGCGGGGAGGGCGGAAATGGCATCCATCGGTAAGAACCTCATTGCAACTTCAGTGCAACCTCTACAGCGAATGCACGAAAGGTTCAGCAAACTTTGCGGGATAAATTTGGTGTGTTTTCAACTGCTGCTACGTCGAGCAGACTCTAGCAAACGAAGGGGCCGAGACTGAAAATCGCAGTGTCGGTGGTTCGATTCCGCCCCTGGGCACCAATCTTTCGGCAATCCGAGCAGATTTGCGAACTCGTTCAATCATTGCGGATTTTCGCCTAGTGCGAGCAGCCTCCATGGAGGGCAGGCCGATGATAGCTGGCGACCGTTACGATCCTCAAATTTTTGCCGGCCACAGACCCACGATCATCTATGGAGAGTCACGAAAAGACCCGATCAGTCACGGAGAATCCGTGATCTAGACCTGCTGTTGAAGTCGACGCATCCAGATCGCCGTGTCATGGAAGGCGCTTCCTCCATTGGGGGGAACGGCATCGTCACCGATCAGTTGGTTGACGCCCAGGCCGTCCGAGAAATCTTTATTCGGCCAGATGCCTTCAACGACGATGACACCGACGCGCGCGCTGCTGTCAATCTTTGCCGCAAGCTGCAGTTGACCACGCTTATTGCCAATCATCACGACATCGCCATCTGCCAATTCCGCACGGGAGGCATCATCCGGATGCACGATCGCGCGCGGCTCGCCTTCGCGGCTGCGTGAATTTCCGATCTCGGTGAATGTCGTGTTCAGGAACATGCGCGCCGGCGGTGCCACCAACCGAAATGGATGTTCCTCGTCTGCAAGTTCGTAATTTTCGAGATAGGAAGGCAGCGGCTGCATGTGCTGGACGTTGGGCCCGATGGCTCTCCAGTCGGGCTTGAAGTGAAACTTCTTGTCCGATGTGGGAAACCCATCCAGAAAATGGGCGCTACAGAATGGATCGGCGCACTCAACCCACCCGACGTCGTATGCTTCGGCAGCCGTTCCCTTGCCCGACGCGCGCAGCGTTTCGTCGATCAGATCATAGGCGCTCATCTGGAAACTCGGGTGATCCGAGCCGAGCCGTTGCGCGACGGCGCAAACCACTTCGTGATTGGTCCAGCTCTGCTCGAACCGGTCCAGAACTTTCGGACCAACGGTGATGTAGGTGTGTCCAAGCCCATAATAGAGATCGTCCGCCTCGAGGAACATCGCCGCGGGCAGAACGATATCGGCATAGCGCGCCGTCGGCGTCATGAACTGTTCGTGCACACAGACGAATAGGTCTTCGCGGCTCAGGCCTTGCGCCACCTTGCGGCTGTCCGCCGCGACATTTGCGGAATTCGCGTTCTGCATGATCATGGCCGCAACCGGCGGACCACCTTTCAGGGCGTCCCGTTCGCCAGTCAGAATAGCGCCGATGCGGGACTGATCGAGAACCCGCGTGCTCGGATCTTTGAGATCGAGTCCATGCGCCAGTGTCGTATCCAGCTTCCAGTTGTCGAGAGACAAGAAGAATGCGCCACCACCTTGATGCTGCCAAGAGCCGGTGATCGCCGGCAGGCAAGACACCGCGTGCATGTTTGCCGCCCCGTTTCGCGACCGCGTGAAGCCAAAGCCCAGACGCAGAAAACTGCGCTTGGTCTGGCCGTAAAGCCTGGCGACATCCACGATCTGCGACACCTCGAGGCCTGTGACCGCTGCGGCCCGTTCGGGTGTCCAGGCTTCAATGTGACGTTCGACATTGTCATCAAAATCAGTGAGACGCGACATATAAGCGCGGTCGGAATAGCCCTCCTTCAGGAGGACATGCATCATCCCTAGCGCCAGAGCGGCGTCCGTTCCGGGGCGCACGATCAATGCGATATCGGCGGCCGCGACGGTCGGCGTTTTGTAGACGTCGACGACCACGAGTTTGGCACCGCGCGTTTTGCGGGCGCGAGCGATATGGGTCATGGCATTGACCTGCGTCGAGACGGGATTGCCGCCCCACATCAGGATGAGATCGGACTCCGCCATCTCGCGCGGGTCGCAGCCGCGCAACTGTCCTACACCGGCTCTCCAGCCGGACTCTGCCGGCGTGACGCAGATGGTCGTCTGCTGCTGTGAATATCGGAAGGCGTGACGCAGCCGATCCAGACCCCGGCGCTGGATCACTCCCATATTGCCTCCGGAATGATACGGCCACACGGCTTCCGAGCCGTAGGTCTGGGTCGCCTTGGTAAAGCGCTCGGCAATCTCATCCAGTGCCTGATCCCAGGTGATGGGCGCAAACTCGCCGGATCCCTTAGCGCCGGTACGTCGAACCGGCTGCGTCAACCGGTCTGGATGATGCACGCGCTCGGCATAGCGCGCGACCTTGGTGCAACAGACGCCGGACGTATAGGTATTGCTGGCGCTGCCACGCACACGGCCGATCTTCGTCGGCGACAACCGCTCAACTTCCAGGGCGCAGGCGCTCGGGCAATCATGAGGGCAAGCCGTCTTGACGAATCCAGTGTTCAGCATATCTCGCCTCAATCGTTCCGGAATTCTGCGGACCAGTGCAGCAAGCGCGCTTCAACGGCGCGAAGCAAATAGACCAGACCAACACCGAGCAAACTCAGGATGGTGATCGACGCGAACATGTCCGTCGCATTCAGCGTCGCGAGCGACGTCGTCATGATGTAGCCCATGCCCGTGGCGGAGCCGACGAACTCGGCCAGAACGACGCCGATCAGTGCGAAGCTGATCGCGTTGGGCAGCGACGCGAACGTCCACGCCGCCGCCGTCGGAATCCGGACGCGCCACAAAATCTGCGACGGCCGTGCACCAAGCGTGCGGCAAAAATTCACCAGCTCCTTCTCGACGCTATTAGCGCCCTTGTAGGTGTTGAAAAACACGAGGAAGAACACCACAAACCACGAAGTCACGACCTTAGAGACCAGTCCCAGGCCGAACAGCATCGTGATCAGCGGCACGAACGCGATGCGCGGAGTCGAGTTGAGCGCGACGATAAATGGATTTAGCACTCGCGCCAGAAAGCGATTCTGGGCAAGCGCCACGCCGAACGCGAAGCCGGACCCCACGCCCACAAGCAAACCGAGGCCTGTCGCATAGAGCGTCGCGATCAGATGCGGCCAGATCGAATTCTTCCCGGGCTGCATCCAGGCCCAGATCCGCGTGGCGATTAGCGATGGCCGGCTGATGAAGAACGGATCGAAGATCGAATTTTGCTGCATCCAGGTTATACGTGTCAGCCCTTCCCAAACGCCGAGGAAAATGACGAGGATGGCGATCTGCCAGAGCGTAACGCGCAGGCGTTCGCCCTTGGACTCCTTGCGCGATGGCGTCGCGGCCGATGCGTTGACCACGTTGCTCGGAAGAAGATGTGCTCCGGGTTCACTGCTCATGCCGCAGTCCTGAACTGATTGCCGAGGACTTTCCAGACCTGCTGAATATGCGCCGTGAATTCGGCAGATTGCCTCAACTCAAAAACATCACGCGGATATGGAATGTTGATCACTTCCTCGAGCAGCGTATGACTCGGCGGTGACGACAGCACGATCACGCGGCTGGCCAGCGTCACGGCCTCATCCAGATCATGCGTAATCATCACGATGGTCTGGCCGAGTTCCCGCCAGATCTCCAGCAACTCGCTGTGCAAATGCGTCTTGGTGTGTGTGTCGAGCGCGCCAAACGGCTCGTCGAGCAACAACACTCTTGGATCGACCGCGAGGCTCATGCACAGCGCCACGCGCCGCCGCATACCGCCGGATAATTGATGCGGATAGGCGTCGGCGAAGTTCGACAGATGTACGAGCCGCAGAAGCTTATCGATCTTCTTGTCGACATCGCCCTTAGAAGCCTTGGCGAATTTGAGGCCGAGGCCGACATTCTGCCGAACCGTGTACCACGGGAGTAGCGTGTCCTTCTGGAATATGTAGCCGAGTGAAGGCGGCACGTTCCCGGCCACGGGCTGTCCATTGACCGTGATCTGCCCCGAGCTCGGCTGCGTGAAGCCCGCGATCATGTTCAGGATCGTGCTTTTGCCACAGCCGGACGGCCCGACGATGCAGACGAACTCGCCTTGTTCGATGGTCAGCGAGACATCGCCCACTGCCTTCACCTGCTCGCCGGACTTGGCCAGGAACGATTTGCTAACGTGATCGAGCCTGATCATGATGCGCTCACTTCGCGCGCGCTTTTCGGACAAAGTCCATGTTGATCGCTTTCTTGTACGGCACCATCGCCATCTGTTCGGGCGTGAACTGCCGATCCTTGATGATGCCCAGCAAGCGGTCGTAGCTCTCTTCGCCTATGATGTTGTCGCTGGAAAAGACATTCTTCTTGTAGAACGCGAGGCTGCTGGTGACGGTCTCTTTCGGCAGGCCGCTCATGTAGTCGTCGTAGAGCAGCTCGGTCAGGCTCTCCGCGGAATTGGCATTGATGAAGTCCTGCGCTTTTACCAGTCCCGTCACGACGGCCTGCACTGCCTCGGGATTCTTATCGATCTGTTCCTGCAGCACGTAACAGCCGATGCCGGGAACGTCGCCGCCGAACGTGCTGTTCCAGGTCGCGTCGTCGCCGATCGTGAACAGCGGCACTGCCCAGTCTTCATGCTTGACCTGGTCAAGCATCGCCGACGTCGCGACGGTTGCTGCAACCTGCTTCGATTTCAAAGCTCCCAGCATGGTCGAGAAATCGCCGAGGCCACGAATATCGACATCCTTGGCACCGCCCTTCCCCGCCACGCCGAACTCGTATTTGGTGGCCGACAGTTCAGCCTTGACCGTCGTGGATAGGATCACCGGAGCAACTATCAAGCCTTTGGCCACTTGCCGACGGCTAAGCAAAGATCGACCCGCACCGCTCATACAGTGTCTCCCGATTAGAGTGCAAAAAACATGAGCAGACTGACAGGCTGCTGCATATTGCGGCAAACAGTAAATTGCGCTCGTAGCCATCTGAAAATAAGATGATTAGCGCCGGGGCTTTTTTGGCCCGACAATTGCTCGGTGAGACGCCGATGAACCTGAAGCAACTTACGTATTTTCAAGGCGTTGCAAGCCATGGCTGCATCACGCTGGCGGCTGCCCGGGCCAATGTTGCGCAATCGGCCCTGTCGAGCCAGATCGCGGCCTTGGAAGCCGATCTCGGCGTACAACTCCTGATACGGCATTCCCGCGGCGTAACGCTCACGCGCCCTGGCGAAGTGCTGCTCGACCACGCCAAACAGATCAGTTCCTACCTCGAACGGGTTCGGCGCGACGTGCTCGAGGCCGCCGATGTCACCGGAGAAGTGACCATCGGGATCCCGGTGAGCATGGCGGCCGTACTGACCCTGCCGTTACTCCAGGCGCTCGAAGAAGGGCTGCCTCGCGCGCAAGTTCACGTCTATGAGGGACTGACCGGCGATTTGCGCGGATGGCTTCGGCTCGGCAAAATCGAAACGGGAATCCTTTACGGCAACGATCAGACGGACGGCCTGCTCGCGGAGCCGCTGGCCGAAGACGAACTCGTGTTGTTCGGACGATCGGACGCAGGCGGTGACGGCAGCACCACCATCCCCTTCGCCAATCTGCCGCGATACGCCCTCTACACTACCGACAGCGAACATCCGGTCAGGCCGCTACTGAACCGTCTCGCAAAAGATCGAGGCGTCGCACTGCAGTTTGGCGCCCAGATCAATTCCATCAGCCAGTTGAAAGCTCTCGCCCGTGAAGGGCGCGGCCACACCATCTTGCCGCGCGTTGCGCTGGTGGCCGAGGCGCTGGATAATCAAACTTGCGCACGCGTGATCGAGCCATCGATCAAGCTGCGCAGCTATGTTGCATCGATCAACAATCCACCCGGCAGGGTCCAAAGCGTTCAGCGAATTCTGCGCGAAGTCGTTCGACGCCTGATCCAGGATGGCGAATGGCCGGGTGCCGCGGCGCTTTAGAAATCGAACGGGTTTTCTTTGGTAAAAGCGATTTGTCGACAAGTCCGCTCGCGCCAAAACCGGACACCTTGAATGAAAACCCGTATAAACCTCGCTGCTTTTTCGGAGATAACAACGAAATTTCAATAGTATAGCAGTTCATATTTTTGCTCGGAACGGCGCACCAACGCTCCCACCGACATTTTATTGGGGTGGGGCTGCGTCAGGGCGGCTAGGCCCGCGAACTTCGAAATGGATCGGATCGCCAGGCCTGATCCGCGGCGCGACGACGATGATGTCAATGAGTTCGCGCAGCTTGAGGCACGCAGCTTTGGCATCGGCAGCCGAAAGCGCTTTCGCGAGCTGCTCCACCGCATTGAGATAGACGGCGACAGTCGCCGGATGCAGGGTGATGACGTTCGCCTCGGTCGCCCGAGCGACGCGCGCCTCCTGGCGATCAATCTCGACGTCGAGTTCGGCGACCCTGGCGCCGACCATGCGTCCGGTCAATTCTCCCTTCGCAACGGCGTCGACCAGTCTGGCTGCCTCACGGCGCGCATCCTATAGCTTGCGCTCGGCCGCGGAGCTCTCGCGCGACCGCTCCTTAGAGAGCCGCGCCCATTCCAAGGCAAAGCCCCGGCGGGCGGCCTCGGCAAATGCGGGCGTCGCATTCTTCGCGCCATTGGTTCCGTTGAGGGTCATCGGCGGTCGATCAGGCCGCCAAGGCTTCGGACCGGGTTCGAAATACCACCGCGGTTGCCTACGCGATAATGCCAGTGCTAACGAGAAGAGGGCGCTGATCAGGTCGTTGCGGCCGGACCTATGGCAGCCGCCTTCGGATGAACAGTCCCCGTCGGCAGCACCGGCTTTCATTTCCAGGCAGCGCGGGGCCGCGGCGCTTTAAATTGCCTGTCACGCTGGCTACCCTTGAGCTGACCGCAAATCGCATTTCGCCGCTCATTCACCACCTTGATTGCATCGGGTGATCGCAGGCGATGGTTGGCGGTGGAATCTTATGTTTCCTCCTCCGCCTGTTCGATCGCTGCAGGCATTTTAGCCACTGACATCAACGTGCGGGCGACCTGATTGAGCAATTGATCGGCGTTCTCTTCCTCCGCCAAGGACTTCGAGAGTAGCGCGACTATGGCGCTGTGCCGCAGTTGCTGAGCGAGGTTCTTTGCGGTGGTATAGGCCGACATCTCGTAATGTTCCACGCGCTGAGCCGCACCGATGAGTGCCAAGTCCGCGAGCGCGTCCTCCTTCTTCTCACCCTCGTCCATGACTTCCTGGCCTTCCTCGACCAGGCCCATCATGCCTTTGCAGGCCTTCGCTCGTGCGGTCTCCCCGAGCAGCGAGAAGCACTCGTTGAGCCGCTCAATCTGTTCTTCCGTCTCCATCAAGTGCTGCTCGAAAAGTTCTCGCAGGCGATCGAATCGGGCCGCCTTCGCCATTTTGGGAAGAGCCTTGGTGAGCTGCTTCTCCGCGTGCAGAATGTCTCGCAGTTCATGGACAAGCAGCTCGCTCACGCCCTCAGGGGCCGTCGGTGGGGAACTCTCGGTCTTGATCACGGTGGCCGTTTCGCCGTTGCCTTCGGGGAGCAGGGCCGGAGAGGCCATGAATTCCCAATCGCCGCCTTCATTCCAAGGCCCGCGAGTATCGATCTCGCCTTCATCTCCAGCACCGGTCGAATCGTTGAAGAACTGATTCACGAGGCCCGGGGTCGGCGGGATCTTGCCAATCGAGAACGCGGGCTTCTTCATGCTCTCGAGCGCGGCAGCAAAGGCCTTCATGTGCGTGATTTCGCGAGTCATCAGGAACTGCAGTGCGTCCTTGCTGCCCGCATCGTCGCAAAAGTTGATCAATCGTTCATAGACGATCTTCGCGCGCGCCTCGGCCGCAATGTTGCTGCGGAGATCAACGTCCAATTCGCCGGTGATCTTCAGATAATCCGCCGTCCAGGGATTTCCCTGCGAATTGAACAGATTGACGCCTCCACCGCCTGCGATCGCGATCAATGGATCGGCCTCAGCCTTCTCACGATCGAACTTCGTCGGTTTAAGATGCATACGGGCGAGACAGCCGACGATCTCGAGATGACTTAATTCCTCCGTGCCGATGTCCATCAGCAGGTCCTTGCGATCCGGGTCTTCGCAGTTGAGCCCCTGGATCGAGTATTGCATCGCCGCCGCCAGCTCTCCATTCGCTCCTCCAAATTGCTCGAGAAGCATATTGCCGAACCGAGGGTCGGGCTCGTCAACGCGCACGGTATACATGAGCTTCTTGACGTGATGATACATGATGGGCCTCGCGGGATGCTGAAATACCTGCCCACAACTCTCCAGATTGAAGGACGTTCCTGAGTTCTCAATGCCAGCAATCCGAATGCTGCGCGAAAGGACGCTCACATAGTCAAGGCCCAATGAGAGGGCTACCAGATCGAAGGGCGCTGTATCATCAGCCAGAAAATGCCCATCACGGCGCCGAATGCCGGAAAGCCAAAGCTAAACCAGACCCAGAACAGCCTATGATATCGCGAGGGCAGCGGCTTTCGTTCAGCTGCCGAGGCAGTCGCCAGGTTGCGCAGCTGCATCTGAATCCAGACAACTGGAAGCCAGAAGGCGCCCGTCACGAGATACAGGACTATCGATAGCACAATCCAGCTCTCGGTCAGCGAATATCCAGCCTCGTGCGCGAGCGCGATTCCGGTCAAGGGTTGTGCCACCACGGCCGTTGCCGTGAACAGGAAATCAGCGAGGACGACAATGCGGGCGATCGCCGCGACAATCACAGGGTCTCCGGTCAAGTGCGCGCGGAGCATGAAAAAAGCGATGCCGGCTCCAGTACCCAACAAAACCGCGGCTCCGATGAGGTGAACATATTTCAAAAGGAAATAGATCATTATCTTTCATCCACGATCGCAAGCGCGACGAGATGCAGCACGAAGATCGGAATGATCTTCAAGAGGGGACCAAGAGGCTCGATCCATAGCTCGGGCTGGAGAGTGGTGCCGGACACCGCGTAGAACGCCGAAAGCGCCATCGCGCCGTAGAGTCCCTGCCGCGTGAGGGGGCGCCAAGCGATGCAGAGGCCGACAGCAATATCTGCAAGCGCGCCGGCAACAACCGATGGTGCGGACAGTAGACCTGCCCCGGTGCCGCGCATCAGCTCCACCCCGCTCGGGTAACCTACCGTCAGTGAGATCACGCCGGTACAGATCCAGAAGAAAGACAAGACAATGAAAATGATCGCCTTGAGCAGATAAAGTCGGGCAAACCATTTTTCCTGGATGGTTGCGGGTTCGGCCGCCAGCGCCTCCGCCAGTGATCGAGGCGGGATGCCGGTGATCGAGATCCACCCCTGCGGGTCTCCCACGGCCCCTCTCGCAATTTCGCGCGCGGCATTGGTTCGTACCGGCGGCCGCCAACCCAGCGCTCCCGCAACATCGCCGAGCCAGTAGGTGAGCTTCGACAACGGATGCGGAATTACGAACGAGCGGGCCGACGGCCAATCGTACCAGTTACGGTATCGCGCAATGATCTCTCCCATCTGCAGTCTTTCGGGGCCGGCGAGTTCGAGCGCCAAGCGGGCCGGAGCATTTTCTTTGAGAAAGAACAAGACGGTATCAACGACGTCGTCCAGCTGCACCACCTGAAGGGGCCCTGTATCGGGCATCAGCGGGACCCAAAGCAGACTGGCAAGTGAGCGGATCAAGGCGCTTGCGCCGAATGCTGGACGACCAAGGACCACCGATGGCCTGAGAATAACCCAATCGAGCTCCGTTGCCATCAAACGGCGATCGCCCTCGTACTTCGTTGAAGAAAAGGGCGATGGCTGCGCGCGATCGACGCCGATCGCAGAAAAATGGATAACGCGACGGACGCCACTTTTCTCACAGGCATCGAACAGGGCGCCAACTCCGGCTGCATGAACGCCCTCGGTATCCTCGCGCCTGCCATCCTGCAGGACGCCTGCGCAATTCACGACTGCATCTATGTCCCTGAGAACTGACAGCCAGTCTTCCTGTTTTCGGGTGGATGCAATATCCAGCGTCACCCATTCAGCTATCGGCAATTGATGAGTTGCATGGCGAGCGAGCCCAATCACCTGATGCCCCTCGTGTGCGAGACGAGTCGCGACCGCAGATCCAATCAGACCCGTCGCACCTGAGACCACAATCCTCATTGGTTCTTTCAGCAGGTTTGCCGCCTTCTGCTCCAGGCACTTCACCAAGGCCAAGCCACACGTCAGCTCTCCGCCACGTTCTGCTCTCCAGGCCGCGCGCAAGCTGCCCTATCCAGGCTGGCCCGCGAAGCGCCGGAAGGTTCAGGAGCAGAGATTCCTGATGTCGACTTCATCCCGGAAGATTGTTTGGTGGCTCCTTTAGCTTGTCCAATTGTTCGGCTTCCGTCCGCAATTCCAGTTCCGCACGGCGCCAAAACTCCTCATCCCTGCCTTCGGGTCTCCCCGCAGCTTCCCATAGTCGATGCGCACGAACTCGGATTTCGTGGTCATTCGGATCCGCCATGGCTTGTCGCGCTCCGCTCAGGGGGCCATTCCGCCCCACTTCTCGATCGGGCATTCCACCGCGGATCGCCATCGAGGTAGCACCTTGTCATACGATGAAAATACGGACGACCGCCGAGTGTTCCCGAAGCTTCAGTCAGGCCGCTGATCTCGCTCGGCCCGATGACGCGATCAAGAGGATAAGACGCCTTTCCCGTTAAAGATCGGCCCCCGGGCTCAGAGCTTCGGTGCAGATCCTTCTAGGAACAACCGCTGTCTAGGTAGGTTTGTGACTAACATTCTCCGAAGAAAGGAAACATCTATGGCTACGACAGCACGAGATATCTTCATTGTAGGCCTGCGCAATGCACACGCGATGGAGATCCAGGCAAGGGAGCTGCTGGAGCGGCAGTCGGAGCGGCTCGACGAATATCCGGAAGTCAAATCCAGGGTAACCAGCCACCTCGATGAGACCAATGAGCAGCTCCGTCGGTTGGAGCAGTGCCTGGAGACCTGCGGCGAAAGCACGTCGACCCTGAAGGATACGGCCCAGTCTTTCATGGCCAATATGATGGCGATGGGCCATTCGATGGCAGGTGATGAAATCCTGAAGAACACCTTTGCCAATGACGCATTCGAGCACTACGAGATCGCGGCATATAAATCACTTTTGGCACTTTGCGGGGCCGCGGGAGCTGATTCGGCTCGTCCGCTGCTGGAAGCCTCCCTCAAGGAAGAGGAGCGGATGGCGGACTGGGTCGAGGGGAATGTCGAGAAGGTCACGATGCAGTATGTCGACATTCAGGAGCGCCAGGCGGCTTGAGCCGCGGCCATGACTCTCAGCCGACCGGGCTGACGAAGATTGGCGACCCGAGGTTCGCCATCGCTGCGCAATACTCTTCGTCCAGGCAAGGAGCGGCCAAATGGACGCACGACACAACACAGTCCGGCAGGAGTCATCCGTGGAAGCCGGAAGCGGGCCTAAATATCACACTTACGCTAGTGCGGCGGTGATCGGTGCCCTGATCCTTGCAGCAACGGCGCTCGTGAACCGGCAACTAGCGGCGAATGCGGAGCAAGAAAATCCACCGGGGGGCGGGTTTCTCGAGATAGATGGCGTGCGGCTACACTATCTGGAGCGCGGCGCGGGCAATGTACTTGTGCTGCTCCACGGCAACGGCAGCATGATCGCCGATTTCGAAACAAGTGGCCTTTTGCAATTGGCGTCACAAACCTACCGCGTCATCGCGTTCGACCGCCCGGGATTCGGGCATACTAAGCGGCCACGCGGTGTTGTGTGGACCCCCGAAGCACAAGCCGAACTCATTCAGAAGGCACTCGGAAGGTTGGGCATCTCTAATCCAGTGGTACTTGGACATTCATGGGGAGCTTCAGTGGCGGTAGCCCTTGCGCTGAAATTTCCCGATGCAGTCCGGGCGCTAGTGCTGGCTTCAGGATACTATTATCCGACCCCGCGGCTTGATGTCATGGTTAAGTCTCCGCCAGCCCTGCCCGTCATCGGAAGCGTCCTGAGCCATACCCTCTCGCCCGTTCTCAGTCGGTTGATGTGGCCGCTCCTAACGAGGAAGATATTCGCACCCGCACCGGTGCCGCCGAAGTTCAGGTACTTTCCCAAAGAGATGGCAATGCGGCCTTCTCAGATCCGAGCGAGTGCGGGAGAGGCGGCTTTGATGATTCCCGACGCCATCGTGTTCCGCAGGCAATATTCTGAACTCAAGATGCCCGTCGTGATCATTGCAGGCGAGGGCGATCGAGTTGCCAATATCGACGAACAATCGGCCCGGCTTCATCATGAGATAGCCCACAGTACCTTTCACCGCGTGAAGGGTGCGGGCCACATGGTGCATCAGAGCGCCCCTGATCAGGTCATGATCGCCATTGGCGAAGCAACGACGCTTAGCTCGAAGCGCAGCGACAAGGCGACCTCTCTTCAACAGGCGGGGTAGCGAGCCATTTGCGAGGAAATCGAGCCAAGCTGATCAACGGCTCGCGTTCCAAACGCCCCTGACATTGTAACTCACGAGGCCGTGGTCGATCGCACGTGTGATGTTTCAGCCATCTTAACATACTTGAATGTAGCTCTGAAGTTCCCGCGATTAACTTTCGATCATGGAAGCCAAGCGCAAACGCAATCGAGCCAAGCAGACCATTTCGCTCCAGGAGCGGCTGATCAGCTCGGCGCTCGCAGTCGCGCGAAATGTCTGTCGCCCGGCGCGGAGCGGGAAAAGCTGCTCCGGCAAGCGCGGCAAGCCGAGCGCGCTGCCGAGCTGAATGCGGTCCTTAGTTTGGGTCCATCGAAATAAGAGACGTGCAGGTGGATTTTCGCGAGCGCATGGGCGAGTTTGCTGAGCGTGTTCAAGCGAACATGGACATTGTCCTAGATGAGGTCTGCGCTGAGTGGCCGAATGGCGGCGACCACGAGAGCCGAAAATATATCGCAGAGCAACTCATCCAGGCCGCGCGCGGGGGCCAAACGACTCTCGGAGCGCTGACATACGTGGGCCGTCGAGCCCTCGTTCATTTCAACAACAAGCCGAAATCAGCCTGACCCGCTCGCACGTGGGGATGGTGCGATAGCTCCGCCCCGGCGATGGCCGCGCGAGGGCGCCAACTCTTCTCTTTTGATTCCGAGGGAAATTGAATGTCCTCTCACTGCGAGGTCGTCGGCCAAGAATGCGCCATGCCAGCCAATCCCAAGCCTATTGCCGAGATAGCGCACTGAGGAACTCTAACTGGTCGGAAGCATTGACGGACAGATAGCCTGCTGGAGTAGCAGCATGAGCAAATCATCACAAACTGTCGTTGATGTCGTCGCGGACAGCCTTGTCCGCCATGGCATCGACTTCATTCTGGGCCAGAGCGTTCCATCCGCACTCGTGCTCGCCTGTGAGGATCGCGGCATTCGCCAGATCATCTATCGCGAAGAGAATGCGGGCGGCGCAATCGCCGATGGCTTTGCTCGCGCATCGAACCGCGTGCCGGTAATGATCTGCCAGAACGGCCCCGCTGCTGCGCTCGCGGTGGCGCCGTTCGCCGAGGCGATGAAAGCGGGCATTCCGATCGTGGCGCTCATGCAGGAGGTCTCCCGCGAACACATCGGTCGGAACGCGTTTCAGGAATACGACCACAAAGCGTTGTTCCAACCCGTCACCAAGTGGTTTCGTCTCCTGGAAAGTGTCGATGGAATCGAGGATCATCTTGATCAGGCATTCATTGCCGCCGCGAGCGGCAAGCCTGGTCCGGCGGTCCTGATGATTCCTGCGGACCTGCACAGGGCGTCAGCGAACAAGTCCGCGCACCGCACGGCGAGACTTGCTTCCTGGCCGATCGATCGGCCGCGCCCGGCGGACGCTGCGATCCGCGATGCCGCGGATCTGATCGCCAACGCATCGGCCCCTGTCGTGATTGCCGGTGGTGGCATTCATGCTTCCGATGCGAACGCCGCGCTGCTTCGTTTTGCCGATGCTGCAGGCATTCCGGTGACCACCACCAATATGGGCAAGGGCGCAATCACCGAGACTCATCCGCTTGCGGCCGGACCGATTGCTTCCCTGACCGGTCCGGGATCGCTCGGCCGACGCACCCGGTCGCTTGTGACCAATGCTGATCTGGTCCTGCTGATAGGCACCCGCACCAATGAAGATGGCACAGACGGTTGGCGCCTGATCCCCAGGGATGCCCAAGTCCTGCATATCGATATTTCGCCAGAGGAGATCGGCCGCAACTATCAATCCGTGCGACTGTTAGGCGACGCGCGGGAGACACTGAATGCATTGACCGATGCACTTGCAGGCAGGGCGCTGAATCCTTCCCGCAGCCAGGCCGAGCTCGAGCGGTTCATCGCCGGAGCATGGGAGGCTTTCGAACGCGATCGTGCGCCCTGGCTGACCGACGCCTGACCGATCCGCCCGGAGCGGACTCTTGCTGCCATTCAGCGTCGCCTTGGTCCAGACACCATCGTCGTGTCCGACGCAAGCTACGCTTCGAACTGGATCGTGGGCCAGCTTCGCACATCGCATCCGAGAACGCGCATCATCTCTCCGCGTGGTCTGGCAGGATTGGGCTGGGGACTGCCCCTTGCACTTGGCGCAAAGCTCGCGCGACCTGCGAGCGAAGTCATCGCCGTCGTCGGCGATGGCGGTTTCGGTCATGCCTGGGCAGAAATGGAGACCGCCGTGCGCAGCGATGTACCAGTTACCGTCGTCGTACTCAACAATGGCGTCCTCGGCTATCAAAAGGATGCCGAGAAGGTGAAGTTCGGTCGCTATACTTCATCCGCCCATTTGCGGCAGGTGGATCACGCTCTCATCGCACGCGCGGTCGGCGCCCAAGGCCGTCGTGTCATGGACCCGCGCGATCTCGACGCGGCCCTGGCCGAAGCGGCCAAGGCGCCGGTGCTCAACCTGCTGGACATCATCACCGATCCCGGCGCGCATCCGCCAGTATCGCTGTATGAAGGCACGCTTGACCGTATGGAAGGTGATCGGATCGTTCAGGATCCCGTACCGTAGTTGTGACATCGCGCTGTCACCCTCCGCGTCCCACCTCCGGCGTTATGGCCTAAGGATTCCAGCCGCCACTGCCGTATGGGCGCGTGATGATTTCGAGCAGATGCCCGTTCAGCGAGCAGATCATCCAGGCCAACATGCGCCGCATTTGTGCGGGGCGCACCGTGCTCATCATTGCGCACCGCCTGTCCACCGTGCGGATGGCGGATCGCATCATCACCATCGAGAAGGGCCGGATTGTCGAGGATGGCTCGCACGACGAACTGATCCGCACCGACGGGCGTTACGCCATGCTGCATCGGATGCAATCCGGCGGAAATCCCGAACCGCCGCCGTCCACCCGGCCAGTGGTGGTGCCCGCATGAATACCGCGGCGAAGGTCATCCCGATGCGGCCGCGCGACTCGCTCCGTCGAACTCTTTGCGATCAGGACTCTTCGTGAGATACAGGCGACGAAAGGAAAAATGGAGTGGAACACACCCACCCGCTCGCCTGCTCGATTGACGAGAGCATGATCCGGAAGCGACCAAATTTTTGCAGGCGCTCTCCGTCAGGCCCTCATTTGGTCACTTGCACACGTCGCGTCTTAGGCATAAGGCGTTCGAGCGAGGTTGCGACGGCGTCAAAACTGCTTCCCAGAGCGAGATACGGTTGAGCGTCGGCTTGCGTTAGGACCAGTTTGCCTACCGGCCGTTCGAAGTGCCGGTGGCGCTGACGTGCCTGCTTGCGTCAGGAGCCACGCACGAAATGCCGAGAGCAGGGGATTGTCGGCTTTCTCTTCCGGGCAGGCGAAATAGTACGAGCCGGCGCTTCTCAACGTGAGGCTCGACAGCACCTTCAGCTTGCCGGAGGCCAACTGGTCGGAAATCAGGAATTCAGGAAGCAGCGCCACGCCAAGACCGGAGTTCGCTGCGCTGATCAAAGTGGATTGAATATCGAAGCGTGGCCCGCGGATCACATTCGTGCCGCCAAGTTCCGCAGCATCGAACCAGCGACGCCATGCATCGGGTCGCGACACCAGATGCAGAAGCCGCAGTTCGGCAATCTCACTCGCTCGCAGTTCGGCGCGCTTGCCGATAAGCTTCGGCGATCCGACCGGCAGAAGAACTTCGTCGAACAGATAGTCCGCTTGCGTGCCGGGCCAGTCGGGCTCACCGAAGTATAGCGCACCATCGAGAGCGGTCTCGCTGAAGAAGAAGCGCGTGTTGCGCGCACTCACGTTGACGGCAATGCCGGGATTCCGAGCATAGAAGTCCGGCAGGCGCGGAATGAGCCATTCGGTGCCGACGGTGGGCAGCGCCGCGATGTCCAGAACCGTGCCGTCGGCCTCGTAGCCCATGATCTCGAGTGTATCGCGCTCGATCCGCTCGATCGTCTGCGCTACACGGGTGCTGTAAGCTGTTCCGGCACGCGTCAGGGTGATCCGCTTCTTGATCCGGTGGAAGAGTCTGACGCCGAGTTGCGCCTCCAGCTGCGCGATCTGGCGCGAGACTGCACTTTCGCTCAGCGCGAGTTCGCTGGCGGCGCGCGTGACGCTGAGGTGCTTGGCAGCCGCGCTGAAGGCCATCAGCGCGCCGAGGCTAGGTATTCTGCGACGCATAGTTCATTCCAAAAACGCAAGATATCCGCAGATTAAATTGTTTGCATGCCTAAACGTAAGGCAACAAACTGGTGCGGATGATCAGAGCCTATTGAGCGGCGGCCTTCATCAAGGCCGCGCCCCTCAATGGCGTTGGGAATCTCAGCTGCAGCGCCAGCCACCCTGCAGGCGCTTCAACGATCAACTCCAAGGCGCATATCCGTGGCGGTCAACAAATTGCATCACGAGTTCCACGCGCTCGACATGGAAAGAGGCTGGCCGGCGATCTGATCATTGGCAATGACGTGAACGGGCAAGGCGGCACGCCGTTTGCTGGATACGCTCGAAAATTTCTGCAAGAGGTCTTGATACAATGAGTAATGCGAAGCCCGTCATCATCGCTGGGGCAGGGCCGGTAGGCATGGTGGCAGCGGCAGATATGGTGCGACAGAACATCCCGGTTCTGGTGCTGGAGAAGAACGACCAACTGAGCAGCGAGTCGCGCGCATCGACGTTCCATCCGCCCACGCTGGACATGCTCGATGATCTCGGTTTCGCCAGCACCCTGATTGCGCAGGGCCTGAAGGCGCCGACTGTTCAATACAGTTCGTCCGAAGACGGCCTGCTCGGGACGTTCGACTTCGCGGCGATTTCCGATCTGGTGCGGCACCCGTTCCGCCTGCAGGCCGAGCAGTTCAAGCTGACGCGCATCATTTTGGATGCTTTGTCCGGCAACCCACTGTTCTCGATCGCGTTCGGCAGCGAGGTCAAATCCGTCGAGCAGACGAGCGATGCCGTCAAGGTCGTGGTCGGGGCCCAGGGACGCGACACCATACGTGAATGTGCCTGGCTGATCGGCGCCGATGGCGCGAACAGCATCGTACGCCGCAGCCAGGACATCAAATTCGAGGGCTTCACCTGGCCCGAGCGCTTTCTGGTGATGACAACTCCGGTCGATTTCACGGTGCTTCGCCCGGGTGTGTCGTCGGTCAGCTACGTCGCCGATCCCGAGCGCTGGTACTTCCTTCTCCGTATCCCCGGAGCGTGGCGCGTGATGATGCCGGTGGCTGCGGAAATCTCCGATGCCGAGGCGCTCTCCGAAGACTATGTGACGGCGTCGATCCGGCGGATCGTTCCCGCCGAGATGGACGCCCCCATCCTCCACACGACGTTGTACCGTGTGCATCAGCGCGTCGCCGCGAACTTCCGGAAAGGTCGCACCTTCCTGGTTGGCGACGCCGCCCATATCAACAATCCGCTCGGCGGCATGGGCATGAATGGCGGCATTCACGACGCATTGAACCTGACGGCGAAGTTGGGTTCGGTCATCAACGGTACGGCCAATGAGCGCGTTCTCGCCGACTACGATCTGCAGCGTCGTACGGTCACGATGCAGGCCATTCAGGGCGATACCATTCGCAACAAGAAGAATCTCGAGGCGAAAGATGAAGCTGACCGCGCGCGTTTCCGCGACGATATTCGCGCCGCGGCCGCCGATCCGGAAAAGGGACGAGCGCTCCTGCGCCGAATTGCAATGCTGGATTCGCTCGAGCGGGCAGCTTCGCTGCATGTCGCCGCGGCCGACCAGGGGTGATCACCAATTCTCTCTTGGACGATGTCGACGGTAACCGGCTTATCGGCCGGCCAGTAAGAACCACGTCAGTGGAGGCGCCAGTGAACTTGGAGGAATCAATGCCACGGTTCCCAGGATGTCATGCAGGATGTTCAGAATGCGAAGCAATAATCTACTGATGAAGTGGGCGACGTTTATGTTGGCGGCACTGCTATCGCCAGCATCCTTCGGGGTGCCCGGCGCGGCAGCGGCTGGATTCCCTGAAAAGATGATTACGATTGTCGTCCCGTATCCTGCCGGAAGCACCGCCGACGCGATTCCACGATTGGTGGGTCCGTTGATGTCCAAGTCGCTCGGTGTTCCGGTGATCATCGAAAATCGCGGCGGCGCAAACGGCTCGATCGGGGCGGTTCGCGTCGCTTCGTCACCAGCGGATGGCCACACCATTCTGCTTGCGACGACTGGCATGCTTACAATCAACCAATGGATCTATGAAAAGCCGACGTACAATCCTGAAAAGGATTTCACGCCGATCACCAATGGCGCTTCGACGCCGAACATCATCGTCGTCAATCCGTCGGTCAAGGCAAGCTCGCTGAAGGAGTTGGTGGCGCTGGCCAAAGCTGAGCCGGGCAAGCTGACATTTGCTTCGGCCGGCAATGGGAGCACGAGCCACCTGTGTGGGGAGACGTTGAAGGTGCTCGAAGGCATTGATGCCGTTCACATACCGTACCAGGGAGCAGCTCCGGCACTCCAGGATGTTGTCGGTGGTCAGGTTTCTATGATGTGCGACAACCTGTCGAATGTCGTCCAGCAGGTGCAGAGCGGAGCGCTGAGGCCGATTGTCGTGACTGCGCTTGAACGAAGCAAGCAGCTAACCGATGTGCCGACGTCCCCGGAAGCAGGATCACCTGATCTCCTCGCAGGCAACTGGTACGGCTTTGTTGCTCCATCGGCGACCCCAAAGGACGTGATCGAGAAGCTCAACAAGTGCATCGTGGAGGCCTTGCGAGATTCGACCGTCTCAGCTCGTCTGGAAAGCCTTGGTTTGACCGTGATCGCCGATGAGCCCGCCAAGTTCGGAGAAACCATCGCAAGGGATTCTGCGCGGATGGAAAATATTGTGAAGCGTGCAAAAGCAAAGGTTTTCAACTGACGCTGTCGATCAGAAGGCACCGATGATCGCGCTTAGAAGCACTTGCAGCACGAAGACGTAGGCCGCCGCTACAGCACCCAACGCCTGCCGTGCGTGCGCAACGCGCTATGGGAGCCTTTGCCCAAAGCTATGGGTGCTTGAAGCGGATGGGGACGACCCTTGTGTGCGGGTGGTGAGAGCTGTCATCAAAGGCGGCCTCTGGTCGCACTCTCGAATGGCGACGAGATGGTGCCCCTGGCCGATAACCGCCTAATGCCATAACTACTTGAAGTTGAGCCAATTTTTGTCGTCGATTGTTGTCGATACCAACAGAAATACCAACAGCTGATGCGGTATTAGCGGGCAAAAATCAAACAGCAGACTCCCCTGTAGCAGGCACGCCGCCTGCCCTTCCGGTCTCCACAATCGTCCCAACCGGAATCGAACCCGGCTCCGACTCGTAATCCCGGCGGGATCGAGCTGACATAATATCGCGTGGTTAAGGGAGGGTCTTGTCACCCCATCCAGTGCCCCACGATGCCGAGCAAGACACTTACCTCGTGCTGGACGACTTCGGGGGCGGCTCGGTTGCGCTTGGCGAGAGACGGATGCTGAAAGCGCTGATCGCGCGACACCGATCGGCGATCTGCTGGACCGCCAATGACGATGGCGTGAATGTCCATAACACACTTGAAAAAGGCGCTGCGGGTCCTGGACTGCGATACTGGCACCAGCGGCGACCACTGCGCCCGCGGCTCCGGCCGACCGCGTCGATCCTGCGCAACGAGGAGGGGCGCGTTTCGATGGCGATGTAGGACCTATGGGTTCGAGCGCTCAAGCAGCAGGGCAAGTAAGACGCGCTGACTGGTAACGCCGGGAAAATCACCAATTCGGTGCTTTTATTCCTCGACCGAGCGTTGGCTTTTCAAGTCCAAAACTGGGACTTGCGCGCGCTGCGAGGTCACGCCGGGAAACTGTCGAATTTCGAACGCTTTACGATCATTCGCTCCAAGTCCCTCGTACCATCCAGACGCAACTGGACCATGATGCTGATCCTTCCCAAGCTGGTATATTCTCCTCAAACGATCTAAGTCCGAGGTGGTGGACACTTTTTCTGGATTGCACGGAAGGAACTCCAATCACGAAGTCCTGAGACGCCCGCACAGTCGCGCCCTGGCTGACGAGGTGATGGCCGGGATCAAGTTCTTGGCGTTTCGTCGGCAAGCCGGCGAAAGCGGGCAAGACATTGAGATCGCGAGGCTTGCGCTATAGCCCGTCATCCTGCCACGGCATCGTTGACAGCGACGGCATCCGCCGCCTGGCCCTCCGCCGCTCGACCGTCATGGGCTTCGGCAGCTTCAGAGTGGCCAACTTGGCCACTCTTACCCGGCTCACCTCCGGCCGCTTCTCGAACGTGCGATGCGGCTTCACCTCGCGCGCCAGTTCTCTGGCTTCGGCCTCGTCAACGCCGCGCCAGCGGTTCGAGAGCCTGAACACATTGCTGCCGCGCGCGCCGCGCTCGATCTCGATCAGGCCGAGATTGACGAGCATCTGCAGCGCTGACGGCACCACCTTCTGCGGGATGCGGTGATCCAACATGAAGGAGAGGTAGGACACGCTCGCGCTGTCGCCGCCGCCGATCGCCTGCTCGATCGCAGCGAGCACCCCGCGCGCACTCTGTGGCAGCGCCAAATAGGCCGGGCTGTCTGATCGATCTGTCATCGTCGCCTCTCTCGATCCTTAGTTACAGGCCAATCCACACCGCCAGCGCGACCATGACGACGACCGCCGCGACGAAGATCGCAGTCTCGATCCGCGACATTCGCCACATCGCGCACCGCCTTTGTGTACCAAATGGTACATAATTTCGAGCGATATGAAGAATTGCAAATATCTTCGCACCGGGCCGTCGCGCGGTCGCCGCATTCCTCACGCTCTCCAAAGGACCGAGAAACCGATTGGGACGCGGTCGCCCCTAACTCCTGTGGTACTGGTCTTGATCGTAGGCCTGCAGGATGCGGACAAAATCGGCCATGCTGGATCGATCCCGATTACCAGCTAAAGCCGCAACCTGAGTATTGGACGCGGGCTGGCTCCCTTGCCAAAACCGCATCAGGAGATCGGCAATGTTTTTCATGGCGTACTCTCCGCAGCCAACTGTGATACTAATTACTGTGCGGCAACGCACGGCTCGATCAAGGGAAAGGCCGGCGGGCGCTACGCCGCCGACCTTGTCCTGCAAACTGCCTGCTCGCGGCCGGTTCCGTTGCTTTCACTCCGCATTCATTAGGTAGCACCGAGCACTTGGTTGACGCCATTGCGCGCGGGTATGAAGTGACCGTACTGAGGTACACTCGGTCTAGTGAATGGGTGTAGGTCGACTACACGTCGGTTTAATCCCAGGGTGTACACAAAAAGAAAGGCCGCCTGCGTTGCCACAAGCGGCCCAAGTCTAGGGAGGAAACGCCCAAGGAGGGCAGCGATAGCGCGCCTGAGGGGGCGGGGGCGCGCTACCGCATGCCCATATCTAAGACGATCGCGATCAGCGGCTCAATTGAACCTCGGTAAACATCTAGCATCAAAACGGGCTAGCGGACCGATACGAAGGTTTAAGGGCGCTGGCATCCCCGGTTTCGCGCCACGTTTTCACGCATCAGCGCAACCTCGATGAAGAAGGCGCGCGACGAAAACGGATGGAGCTTGCGGCGAGTTAATCCGCCTTACGAGAAAGATATTTGCAGGGGCGCGCGCGATGGCCGACGCTTATGTTCGCTTATGTTCGCTTGTGTGACGACGGAGAGCTGTTGGTTGCGCGGAGCATCGTCGACTTCTACGGCGGCGACGGCAGCTTTGACACCCTCCCAGTTCGGACCCGGGACTACATTGTAGCCGCCACGCCGACGAACCTGGTCGACTGGTCGTCGGCGTGGGCTTTCGATGTGCCGCTTGCTGCCTATGCGGGCATCACTGCACCAAGCCTCCTTGTGCGAGGCGAGCGCGGTCATCCAGTCCTTCAGCGCGCCGCCGAGGTGCTGACTGACGCAGTCTCCAGATCGTCGCCGGTGACCGTTCCCGGCGCCAGTCATTTCATGATCGCGACCCATGCGTCGGATGTCGCGAGGCTCATCCGTGGGCACGTCGCAACGGTTGAGACGCTGCACCAGTTTAGCGCCCGATCCGCATGGCATCGGCTCGACCTCCCGGCGCAAGGCGTCAGGGGCAACGGCCGTACAGCCCGCCGAGAGCGCGGGGCTACAGGCGCGCCCCGGTCCCGCCGGTCGCGGTGCGGCCAACGTCAGCGCATGCTCCCAAATGATGACGGCTTTCGGACGTAGCTTGCGGCGAGTTAATCTGCCTTATGAGAAAGATATTTGCAGTGGGCGCGTTCTGCGGTTGGTGCACCTTGGTGTTTCCTTGGGACCATAGCCTCCTCGCTCCGGGCCGTTTCCTTGTGGTCACGCCTCGGCAACCAGCGGCGCGCACGGGAGCGCCGCCATCGCCATTAAGCCAATGACACGTTCCTGCGCATGGTGGAATACGCGCGCGAGGATCTCCTCTCCGAACGGGTGCGCTGGACCGACCTGACGCCGCCGGAATGGCGCGACCGCACCGCACGAGCGGTTGAAGAGATGAAGATGACCGGCACCGCGCAACCGTGGGAAAAAGAGTATGTCCGAGGGTGCTCGACAGACGTCCCGATCGTGCTTGTCGCAGCGGACGCTGGCTGCTCCGTCCTGAGGTGCGGATGGAGCTGCTCGAGCTGGCGCACCTTCCTCTCAGCACCCCAGCGCAGGTAGCCGTAACGAGCATCTCGCAAATAGGCGTGAGAAATTGTCTCGAAGCCGCGGGCCGCGTGAAAGCGCGCGGCGAGCTCGTTGGCCAGTGCTTCGTGCTGCAGAAAGCCGTTGGCGCGGGCCGAGCGAATGGCCTGTGGACATCCATGGTTGCGCGCCACTCGGGCTCGGTCATTAGGGGCAGATCGACGGGGCTTTCGATCGAGCGAGGCCCGATTTGCCGGCACAGTCGCCCGTATGCGGCGGTCGATCGCGACCACTTCGGGAAGCGCGGCGTGAATCGCGGGCATCGCGGGACCACTGTAGACCTTGGTGGCGGACGTGGACGCCACGATCGGCATGCCGAAAACGGTGGCAGTGCGCGCTAGAGCGATCACGTTGTTCAGAAGCAGTTGGCGATCGATCGATCCCACGCCGAAAGCAAGTCCGGCTTGCTGATCGACCAGCACCAAGGCGCAATCCTTCGGCTCGATCAGGATGTCGGGCATTGCCCTCGCGATTCCAGGTCCTTGCGTCATGTTTTCGTTAACTCCAGGCATCGGGGGATTTATCACCGCGGCTTCGCTTCTGCTCCCGACAGCATAGCCTTGAAGGTGATTTCGATGAGCTGTTCAGGAAAGGCCAGTCTCGTCACGCCGATCAGGTTGCTGGCGCACCGAGGTCGTGCCGTGGCGTAGGCCTCCTTGCGTACCTTGCCCGCGGCGGCGAATGCGGCGTCGACATCGAGGACATAGAGCGTCTCCTCGACGACGTCGTCCAGCGTTGCCCCGAAGCGCGCCAAAAGCTTGACGGCATTGGCGTAGATCGCACGCATCTGCTGTTCCATCATCGAGAACTCGGCCGGCTTGCCGGATTCGTCGAGAGAAGCAGGCGCGATCAGTTTCCCCCTCTCGTCGTGGCTGAGCTGGCCGGAGACATGGATCGTGTCACCAACCTTGATCGCCTGCGCGTATCCGTAGGCATCTTCCCACGGCACACCGAAATAGGCGGCCTCTTTACCATTCACTGCGGCTGCGTTTACGTCGTTACTTTGCATTTTGAGCCTCCTGGCTTCTCAATCTGGCATCACGTCTCGGTGGCGGCACTGAAAGTTTTGGTACGACGATGCTTTGGAGAATGACCTTGCAACGCCGGCGAGGGAAATCACCTCTCGCCATAGAGTCGATAGACGATCATTATAGCCGCCGCACCGCGTGATGCCGTAGCGAGGAATGCCACCAGCCGCATCCGCAAAAAGATTTGTCGTGCGCCACGTCGCCGACCGGATGCCGGACCGAGGTAAGAGAGGGAAAGACATCGCCATTTTGCAGATGGGCAGGATGCCTACAGAAAAATTTGGGAAATCCGGAACTGCGTTACGTGAGTAACGATCAAGCTGTTCTTGCACACTTAGGTTTGGTGGTGGCACGTATCCCCTCGACCCACCATTCGATCCGAACTGGCCCGGACGCGTTACGTCGCCTCTTGGCCCTTCGCGACATATTGCGCTGCCGCGCGATCTCGGTCGCTAACAAAGCATAGCGGAAGTTGTCGGGCAGCCGGCTATTGCAGAAGACGCTCTTGACCCGTTGAGGAAGTGGTTGGCCTTAGGGGCGAGCGCCATAAACCTTCGTATCGTATGCGTGACCCCTTTAGATGCCGCATGGTTACCTACATTCAATTGAGCCGCTGATCGCGATCGTCTTAGGGTGGATGCGTTGGAAAAGTGCATAGGCTCATGAAGTGCGACAGTGAAAATGGGATGGTGGACGAACAGCGAACGACATTGGGCGCGAGATGAACAATCACCTTGGCATGCAATGCTGGTAGCATTCACCGTCATGCTGTCGATTTCCACAATCGGTCACGCTCGCGCCCACGATCATCAACACCCTGAGTTGAACAGTTGGTATCAAAGTTTGTACAGTGGCAAAGGGCCCTGCTGCGATGGCAGTGATGCGAAGCGCGTTGATAACGCCGATTGGGAAACTAAGGGCGGTCACTATCGCGCGCATTGATGGCGAGTGGGTTGATGTTCCGAACGACGCTGTCGTGGATGGACCGAACCGCGCTGGTCGCACGATGGTCTGGCGCCTACTATCTGAACGGCGCTTTGGTTGGCGTCAGATGCTTCATGCCGGGGAGCATGGGCTGATCGCGAGAGCAGGGCGATCACGCCTTGCACATATGCGTGAGTGAGACATGTCCAATCCCGTCGCAAAGATCGTCGATCGGCACCTGAAAATCTGGAACACTCGACACGCCGCTGAGCGCATCACGGGCATCCCTCTAACCTATGCAGAAGACGTGGTCATCGGCGAGCCGGCCGCGTGGTTTTCAGGTTTTGCGGGCATTGAACTTGCGATTAAAGCGGTACAGGCGCAGATGCCGGGAATGGACCTCGCGGTCACCAGCCCTATCCTGACAACGGGGGACATGTCTACGTACACTTGGGCGCTCGCGGGGAAAGACGGCAACCCCGTCGTCAAGGGCCGGGATGTGATCACAGTGAAGCACGAACGGATCATCAGTCGATACGTTTTTTTCGATACCTGACCTTTAGGACCCGCGCGGCCTTTGTGTTTGTGTGCACCCCCCGTTTTCCGGGTCTCCTTTGGGGCACAGAGCAAAGTGCCGGTTGGCGCGGTATGAAAATATTCGCAAATTATGATATCGCTATAAATTATGTACCAACGCGTACACAATAGGCGGTGCGCGATGTGGCACATGTCGAACGCTCAGGCGCTTATCTTCGTCGCGACGGTTGTCATGGTCGCGCTGGCGGTGTGGATGGCCCTATAGCCAACGATCGAGGGAGGCAACGATGGCGGATCGATCAGAAAGCCCGGCCTATGCGGCGCTGCCCCGAAGCGCGCGCTGGGTGTTCGCGGCGATCGAGGCGGCCCTCGGTGACGGCAGCAAGGCGAGGTGAACTAGTGTCCTGAATCTGAAGTTCAGCGGACTCCAAATCGACTCGAAGCTAGCGGACTGTCCTCATTATTTGGGGAGGATGGTTATGGGTCGACGCTTTGCTCCGCTGGAGCTGGATGAACTCAATGAGTTGACGTCGCTGGCCTCGCGCCGAAGTACGGCGCAGGGCTTGGCGCAGCGAGCCCGGATCATCCTGGCCTGTGCCGCAGGCGAGCAGAGCAAGGTCGTTGCTGCTCGCCTGAGTATTGATCCCGACACGGTCGGCAAGTGGCGTCGGCGCTTCGCCGAGCATCGGCTTGAAGTTCTTCGCGACGGGCCGCGATCGGGAACGCCGCGCACGATCGAAGATGCGCGGATCGAGGCGGTGATCGTCCGCACCCTCGAGACGAAGCCGCCCAACGCCACCCACTGGAGCTCGCGCAGCATGGCGCGGGCCAGTGGACTGTCGGTCTCGACGGTACAGCGGATATGGCGCGCTTTCGGCTTACAGCCGCATCGGTTGGAGACCTTCAAGTTTCAACCGATCCCGACTTCGTCGCCAAGGTTCGCGACGTCGTCGGCCTCTACGTGGCCCCGCCCGAGCGGGCCATCGTGCTGTGTGTCGACGAGAAGTCGCAGATCCAGGCGCTGGATCGCAGCCAACCCACGTTCCCCATGCGACCTGGTCAGGCGGAACGCCGCAGTCACGACTACAAGCGCCATGGTACGACGTCGCTATTTGCCGCCCTCGACATCGCAACTGGTCGGGTCATCGGCAAGTGTTACGGGCGCCATCGCGCCACAGAGTTCCGCAAATTTCTCGATGAGATCGAGGCCGCCGTTCCAGACGATCTGGACGTTCATCTCGTCATGGACAATTACGCAACCCACAAGACCCCGCTGATCCGCAACTGGCTGGCCAAGAGGCCGCGCTGGCACGTACATCTGACGCCAACCAGTTCATCCTGGCTCAATCAGGTCGAACGCTTCTTTGCCCTCATCACCCGAGCGCAAGATCAGGCGCGGCATCTACCGCAGTGTGGCGGCGCTCCGTGCCGAGATCACGTCCTTCATCGAACATCACAACGCCGACCCAAAACCATTCCGATGGACCAAATCAGCCGACGACATTCTCAGCTCCATCGAACGCTTCTGCGCTTACAATGCGCCAGCTAAAGCCTAAAATGCCATGAACTTCTGGTTCAGGACACTAGGTCGCCTTCCGGCTGGACCACCACATCGCACGGCCTGCGGTGTCGCGGTTGCCGAAGTTGCTCGACCATCTCGGGATGATCGAGATTTCGCCGGGGCCGCGTCTGGTCAATGTGTTCCGGCTCCCGAACGGCTGGCGGTTTCCGCCAACCGTGGCAGCTCAATCCACCACGAGCTGGACGTCTGGGGTCGCGGCTAATTTAATGACTTCCACGTGAAGAAGATTGCAATGACCATAACTAGCATCACTCCTACGAAAATGACCAAAGCTAGCACCACTTCTCCTATCGTGACGAACGCTGAAAGACATTCACGCCTTGGGTACTCATTGTTTTTTGTCGCGCTATTGGCGTGTGGTCTGTATGTAGCCTTCATCGCCGGACCAGCCGTGCGCGCAAGTGCGCAAGAGCGACTCGATCTCGCGATAGCGAGTTTCTCGCTTGCGCCAATGAGCTAGCGGTTATCCGGCGAAAACAGGTTGACCGCGACCGCGCGGCCGAGATTGGTTTGCTCTAGAGCACGGGTCCTTCATCACCATCCCCCACTTCTTCGGGCATGATCAGCCCCGATGGCCGGTCGCGATGCTCTCAGGATCAGTCAGTTCGCGCCTTGCAGCAGGCGCAGGAGTGGGTCTGCTTTCCGTAGGCAATCGTCGCAGCCTCGGGATCAGCGGGATCGCGTTACGCTGCCACGGTGCGTTACGGTCAAGCGTTACGATGCGTTACGTCGCGGGCCGTTACGGCCAAAGCGTAAATGCGTCCGGCAAATTGAGACAGGCGCCACCCTGTTGGGCAGTCTTCTGATCGATACCAAAGAGCTTGTTCGTAAGGTCTACTTTGCCATCTATAAGGCGCCGTCCGAGGAAGCACAAAAAGAGCCGGGCTCATTCAAGGTGAGACTGGATCACAACCTCTACCAGGATACGTAATCGCTCATCGACCCGGTTCGCCGTCAGCAGTAATTTCGAGCGCGCCGAGATCCGCGCGCGCCGCTCCCGAACCTCAAGCGGATTTCCTTTGAGTTTACCAACAAGTCGAAACGGGGATATCCAAAAGTCGCAGCCCTGCTCCGCCAAAAGTCTAACAGCCTTTCGCCCTTCCTGTCAGACGTGCGAACGCGAGTGCAATTGAGGACTTGCGTGTCGCAGGGCAGGCTCACGTCGTATCGCTTGTAGCAGCTTTCGCGCGAAGGAAGCTGCCGCTCGGCCTGACGTGGGGCCCTACTAGCCCCCAGCACGGGCACCGCGATCGTGACAACGGAATGGATGAATGAAATCCTGAATAGGACCCGGAGTTCGTCTCCATGCGTCTAGCCGATGATGACCAGTTGACAGCACGAATCCAATTCAAGCGAACCGGAGAAGCGATAGCAGAAGGCCGCCCACCACTTTCGCCCTCCACGCTGCGAGCCGAGCTCCAGCAAGTCCGTTTAGGCGAGAATTTATCGAAGCCACGCGATTCGCGGAACGGCACTGAAGATCTGCAACAACTTTCAAGATCACAAGCGTTGCTTCCGATTCGATCCGCGATCACTGGAGGCGACCATGACTCGTCTATTTTCGATCCAGCTCGCCAATTGGGTGGTCACGTCGCGGCGGACGCGATCCATCCTGTCGTTGAAATCTCTTCTTCCGAGGCCGTGACGCGTCTCACTGTAACGGGGCAAGGCATGGCGGCCGAATCTGTGCGATTCACCAGCCGAAGCAAAATCCAATATCATTTTCGAGCTCCAATGCATATGCTCGTGATGTACGAGAAGGGAGAGCGCCGCGACGGAGAGACGTTCGTGGAAGGTTTGCCGCGATCAGCGATCCGGAACCTCGAGCGGAAGCTGACATTCGTGCCGGCAGGCCGCGAATTTCACGATTGGCACGAGCCGCGCGGGTCGCAGATGCGGCTCATGTACTTCTACTTCGAACCTGAGAAGCTGAAGGCTCTTTCTAAGCGTGGCATCACCGACCTACCGAACGCTCCACGCCTACTATTCGAAGACGAAACGCTATGGCACACCGCGCTCAAGCTGAAGACGTTCGTCGAGAGCTCTGCAGGAGACCCGATCTACTTCGAGAGGCTCGGTACTCGGCTCATACATAACGTCGTGCGTTTCACTTGTGGGATGCCCAGCATTCAACCTCAACTCCGAGGTGGCCTTGCACCGTGGCAGCAACGACTTGTCACTGCCTATATCCAGGAACATCTCAATGAGCAGATACCGATTGGCACGTTGGCGCAGCTCGTCCGTCTGAGCCCATATCACTTCTGCCGGGTATTCAAGCAATCTCTCGGAATGCCGCCATATCGGTACCAGAGCAACCGTCGCGTTGAGCACGCCAAGGTACTGCTAGCAAAACGCGCAGGCTCGATGGCGGAGATCGGTCTGGCGGTAGGCTTCAGCAGTCCTAACGCGTTCGCCACGGCGTTCCGGAAGGCGACCGGAATTGCTCCCACGGATTATCGCCGAAGTGTGGCTGCTCCTGTAACGCATGAATGACCTGCGACGTCGCGACTAACTTTGCTATTCGGAAAGTGGAGGCATCTCGGCCTCACATTGCGATGAGGATGATCGCGCTTTCGGTGCCCGCTAGAAAAGCAGCTTACGAGCCTGAGGAAGACATGCGTCTACGAGTGCCGGCCCTGGCAGCATCCGTTCTCGAGACCGTAGCGGTGAGCACGGTATCGCGCGTAAACGGATCATTTCGGTCTGAAGACGCCGAACCAGTTAACACGCGGCAAATCGGAGATCTGGCTGTACTCGATGCTCCCATAGCTCACCGGCAACCGGCTAAGACTGATTTGCTATCTTGGCTCCGCGAGCTGGAGGACCCCCTTTGCAGACAGAAAGCAGAAAGCCCCGCCGCTGGAGGTCAGCAAAGCGATCGACTGCTGAAGCGGCGCAAGAGGAACGCCCCCGCCAAAGGCCGCAGAGCGATCCTAGGGGGTTGCGCAAATCTGTTGCTGCTAACGGAGCGTGAAGGTGAGCTGACATTTCATCGGCCGCCTTACAGCAAGGGTGCTGAGGACCATCGATCTGGCGAACTTTTCTCGTGGTCACGAACGATGGCGTTCTACAGTGGAACTCGCGCGGCGTCATGTGTTGAATGGCCCTCGTGAAGGTGATATTTTTACACTGCAAGTTGGCGCGTATCGGAAGAGTATCTCATGGCGCAGCATTCTATTCAAAAGCGTGCCGTAGCCGAGGAACCAACTATCGTCATCGTTGACGATGACAAGGACTTCCGCGACTCTCTCGGAGATCTGTTCAACTCGGTCGGCTACAAGGTCAAGTTGTTTGGGTCGGCCGCAGAGCTACTCGAAGGCGAGTTGTTATCCGACGTGGCGAGCTGCCTCGTGCTTGACGTCAGACTGCCCGGCTTGGGCGGTCTCGATTTCCAAGCCGAGCTGTCGAAAGTGAACGCTTCCATTCCCATCATCTTCATGACCGGCCACGGCGACATTCCGATGTCGGTCAAGGCGATGAAGGCAGGCGCTGTGGATTTTCTGACCAAGCCGTTCCGCGATCAAGACATGCTGGATGCAGTGACGATTGCGCTGGAGCGCGATCGGACGCGGCGGAAGGCCGAGCAGCGGCTCACGGACCTGAAGTCGCGTCTCGAGCGTTTGAGCCGGCGCGAGCGAGAGGTGCTGGCTCTCGTGACTACCGGCTTGAAGAACAAGCAGATCGCTTTCCAGCTGGACGTAGCTGAGATCACTGTGAAGGCGCACCGCAGCCACGTGATGCAGAAGATGGGTGCGCAATCGCTGGCCGAGCTTGTGAAAATGGCGGAGGCGCTTGGTATAAAGTCGCCGCGGTCCTAATCGCTTCGTGATGGCACGTGGGTCCTTCAGCGAAGACGTTCTTGTTTGCGCAAGCCAACTCATGCTTTTAATCGGCTGCCGGACGGTCCCTGCTGCCGCGTCAAGGGTATCGACCTCATCAGCGCACGCGTTCGGACGTGGCCCAAACCGGGTTGAACTATTCAGAAGTTCTGCATTAATTGTTCCAAAGTATAGCATCGATTATTCCGAAGTGTGGCATCGCCTGTCCACAATATAATCGCCAAGTCCAGACCCTTGTCGTTACACTTTCATTGCTGGGGATGCGGTCCGCCGCGCGATGATTGGATAGCCGCGCAGTGTGCTTCTTGAAATGGACGCGGAACGCGAGATGCGGGATATGCCCAGCAAGAGTCAAATTTCGATCATCGATGATGATGAGCAGTTTCGCGCGGCGTTAGCGGATCTCATGCGAGCAATGGGTTTCAGGATTGAGGCCTTTTCATCCGCAGTGGATTTTTTGGCGTCTCCCAACGTACGCCATACGTCCTGTTTGATCGTTGATGTCCACATGCCGGGCATGACTGGGACTGAGTTGCATAGCAACTTGGCAGGATCTGGCTATAACATACCAACAATTCTGATCACCGCTTACCCCGATGACCGCACGCGAGCTTGGGCTCTAGGTCATGGCGTCGTTGGCTACCTGACCAAACCCATCGACGAGGAGGTTCTGCTCGGATGCGTCGAATCGGCTCTGCAGCGCGCCAAATCGGATGAAGATCCGTCATGACCGCTCAATCACCTGCCGGCGCGCGACCAGGAGTTCGGTCATATTGTGGTTTGCGCTCGGGCCGACGATCGTGAACTATACCGCCTTCGGACAGCTGGAAAATCGCATCTGCCTTCGCTAGGCTCCACGAGCGCCGCAAGCAAATTCGAATTTCAGCAATAATGATCAAGCAATCGAACGCAAAAACGGCAAATGGGCTAGGACGACTGGAAATCGGAGATGTGGAACTGGGGATGATTTCTTATCTGGCTCTCGCGGCCTGACGGCGAGATATTTGGAACAATTTGCGCCGGAGCAATCCTCGAGGTCATCGCCGTGACCCATGGCGAAGTCACGAAAAATGGCATTTCGGTGCAGACGGTACTCGCGGGCGGCTTGCCGTCCGTTCAAGGGATCGAGTTCACCTGCAGCAGGTGATCCTCAGCTTAATTGGACGGCACCTAAGCAGACAGGACGAATGAACCGGTCTAGCGATGCCCGGACTGACCATCCTTATGTTGTCGTTCTGATGAAGTCGTACCTGCAGGTGAAATAGTCCAACGATTGGCTTCGAGCAGCCGTACTTGAGAGCGACCCATATCTCCAGCGTCCCGATGTTCAGCTCGAAGATCGCTGCTCTTTGAACGGGTCGCCGTAGATGTGATATCCGTTAAATTCCCATAAGCCCGGCGATTCGCGATCCAATAACTCGATCCCGCGCACCCACTTCACGCTCTTATACGCATAGAGGTTTGGTACCACGAGGCGCAGCGGGTAGCCATGCTCAGCAGTAAGTGGTTCGCCGTTATACCGCAGCGCGAAAATCGTCGTCGGGCGCAGAAAATCCGAGAGTGGCAGGTTTGCCGTGTAGTTGTTCTCGCCATGGACCATCACATGCCGCGCCTCTGGCCGCAACTTCACTCGCTTCATCAATTCTGTGGCGAGCAATCCTCCCCAATGGTTGTCGAACCGGCTCCAGCCGTTGACGCAGTGCATGTCCAAAAATACCTCGCTCTGCGGCAGATTGGAGAGCTCTTCCCACGAAAGCCGCAGCTGCTCCTCTACCAGGCCGAATACGCGAAAATCCCACGTCCTGGGACGAAAGAGCGGCACCGAGCCCACATGCAGCACCGGCCACTTGAGCGTCAGCGACTGTCCTGGGGGCAGCCGCCCAGCGTCACGCATCTCACGCTCCCGTTCACGTCGCTCGTTCGATCGCACAGCTAGCTCCATCGCAAATGTGGCGCGCGCAAAAGCACCGCGCGCCCTAGTTAGCGTACTTGTAATTTCCAGGGCCCGAAAACGCGGTCAGCCGGGTGCGGCGGACAAACATTGAGCTTCTGGTACGCCACATGCCGAGAAGGTCCCTATGAAGAACTACGGAACCAGAAGCGGCGAAGGGAGCCTCACTACTCCTCCCCCTCACCGATCTCGGAATCGGAATTATTTGCAGACTCGGAGAGTAAGCCAGGGACAGTCTTGCTGGTATTGTGACGGAAAATGTTGACGGCTCCGATCACCTCGTCCTCGTTGTCACGGATTGGAAAGACATTAACGAGCGCCAGAAGACGATTGCCGTTGGGATGCTCGCAAATCACATCGGCGTTGCGAACGGTGGCGCCGTTGTTGATCACCACGGATGGTGGTGCAAGTTCGTGCGGCATCACTTCTCCTGAAGGGTAACGCAGAAGGTGTGACCCGCAATACTTTTCCGAGGTTCCCAGAGACGGCGTGCGTCCCCAACCCGCGATTGCAGCTTTGTTGCACTTGACGACAGTGGCATCCTTTTCGAGAACGTATATCCCTACTGGGATAGAATCCATTGCCGCTTGGTCTGCAAGAATTCCTTTTGTGACGAGGTGCCCGTCGACGACTTCTCCTCGGAAGTCGATTTTGTCGAAGTCGCCATCCAAAATCATCGTGCTCGTTGCGTTGGTTGCCATTTTCAACCTCCTTTGCGTACTCTCATTGTTCATAGGATCTATTCGGCCTTACACTCGAATTTGAGTAAGCATAGTCTCGCAGGTCACTACCGTCGTCTCACCGTGCGCCGCACGATGTCTCATTTTGCGCCGATCGCCATTCGGTTGTTGTTCAGTTAAGGCCGCGGAGAGGCGGGTGCGGTGATCAGCTCGCCCGCTGGAATCGAGACGCAAAGGAACTCTCCACATCCGCTTTAAAAAGTGGCAGCCCCAAAGTCTGGCACCCTCGCTTTGCCCATGTAACCGGTCTAAGGTTAGGTTTCCAAGGCATTTGGTCGGCCCACGGGATGGTCATGCAAGTCCATTTTTCCACGGACCATATTGCGCCGCGCGACCGCGTGAGGTTCTGGTGCGACTATTTCGCGAAGCAGGCCCATAGCATCACGCCGGGCGAGATTCCGGATCCCGCTGCCTTTCGCGCGGAAGCGAATGGATCGATTGCAGGCGAATTTGCGCTGCTGGAGATAAGTTCGGGACTTGAGAGGGTCCAACGGACGGCGGCCGACGTTGCCAGGGACAAGATCGAAGCGTTCTTCGTCCGCCGATTTCGCGCGCCGGTCATTTGGAGGGCCGCGGCACGCAGCACGCCAGTCGATCTGATTCATGAGCCGGGTGATTTCTGCATAAGCTCGACCGAATGGCAATTCAACGCGGAATGGAAAGGCCCAGCGTCGTTCGACATGCTGATCATCCCGCGGGCTGCACTCTCGCCGATTATAACCGGGGGCCGACTGGAATGCCCGTTTCGGTTGGCCGGTGCCTCGCCGCTCGGCTCGCTGCTCGGCGCAGCTATTGATGCGGCGAAGGCGCAAGCCCCGCTGCTCTCCAACGAACACGGTGAAGCCGTGCTGCGCAATCTCTGCGGTCTCGTGGCACTGAGCTGTAACATCTCCAACGAAGGCATCAATCGGGGGCGGGATTCGCTACAATCGGCGCGGCTCGCGGCCGCCAAGCGTTACGTCGACCTGCATCTCGCCGATCCTTCCCTGACCGCCGCCAGCGCCGCGGCCGCACTCGGCATCTCGGCGCGCCAGTTGCATCGCCTGTTCGAGGCAAACAATGTCAGTTTCGCCCGATACGTTTCGCGCGAGCGACTGCTCCGGTGCCGCGACGCCGTCGCCGACGCGACGGGAACCGGCCGATCGGTGATCGATATAGCTTTTGGCTGGGGGTTCAACAGTATGGCGACGTTTTATCGCGCGTTCGCAAGCGAGTTCGGTAGCCCGCCCACCATGCTGCGTGCGGCATCGCAAGGACGAGTGAATGGCCAGCGCACGACAGGAAAGGACACATCGTGAATTGCTCGGGGCGATCTCCCGCTTGGCGCTAAATGAGACGTTGCTTGGCGCTAAATGAGACGACCTCGCAACTGCTTCCGTGTGAATGACCCACGGAAATCGCGCGCCAATGAGATGCGTCAGGTTGCACGACGCTTCTATGCGCCTGAGGTGTCGCATCCGATTGCTATCATGTGTCGCGCGCAGCCGAGTGAGCCGCGCCCGCACGCAAAGGAAATGACATCGTGGATGCTGTGCAGCAGGAGCTTGTTCAGACCACTTTCGCCCGGCTCGCGGCGATGCCTGAGGTCGCCGGGGCGTTGTTCTACGAGCGGCTATTCGCCACCAATCCGAATTTCCGGCCGCTATTCAGAAACAACATGCGTATTCAGGGCGTCAAGCTAATGACCATGCTCGCTATGGTCGTCTACAATCTACCCGCGCTGGATCAACTTTCGCCCGCGATCCATGACCTTGCCCTCCGCCATGTCGAGTTCGGGGTTAAGCTCGCGGACTACGACGCGGTGCGGGAAGCGTTGCTCTGGACCCTCGAACAGGCGCTTGGAGAGGATCTCACGCCCGCCGTTCGTGAGGCGTGGACGGTCTGCTACGATGAACTCGCGGGTGAAATGAAGGCGGCGGCCGGCGTCTGATTTACGATCTCCCGCCTGGCACTAAGCGCCTTTTTTCCTCTCTGGAAGCGGTGATCCCGATATGTCCGTTCCGGGTGTCTTGGTTGTGTGCAAACGGATAGGATCGGCGCGCGGCCGTTGTCGGCCGACGTTTATGACCTCGTGCGTAACAATCAGATGGTGTCGCGGTGTCCACCGCGACCTGGACATTATAGCCGACGACACCCGATCCGCGTCCGCTGGTGGCCATCGAACGGGCATCCGGATCGGTCAGCGATATTGTTGATCCGGCGTATTGCGCATCGTACGCATACGACGAAGACCGCCTGATTGACGCATGCGCGCGAGAGCCGGGTAGCGCTATGATAGCGCTGCGTGAAGGTTAGGCATCTTGCTGAAGTGGTGATGCTGTGGCAACAAGAATGTCACCTATCCCGGGGCTCTCGGGGTACGTGCTGGTGCCCCTGCGGGAAAGCGCGGACTTTACCCTTTACCGCGGCCGAAAGCACGACGACCCCTCGCCAGTCCTGGCGATCGCACTCTTTGAACAGGCGCCGCCTCACAGTATCAGGCGGCTCATGCACGAATACTCGTTCGCAGCCGAACTCGATCCCGCGTGGGCTGCCAAGCCTCTGGCCATTACTCGTCACGAAGGGCGGACGATCCTCTTACTCAAGGACCCCGGCGGTCAGCCGCTGGATCGGATTCTTGAGCGTGACCAGGGGCAACCGCTCGACCTGACTCGCTTCCTTCGTAATGCCATTGGGTTGGCAAGAACACTCGGTCAAGTCCATCAGCAGGGCCTCATACATAAGGATATCAAGCCTGCGAATGTCCTCGTCGACGACTCCGGCAACGCATGGCTCACCGGATTCGGGATTGCGTCCCGACTTCCGCGCGAGCGCCAGTCGCCCGAACCTCCCGAGTTCATCGCGGGAACGCTCGCCTACATGGCACCCGAGCAGACGGGACGAATGAACCGTTCCATCGATTCTCGGAGCGACCTTTACTCGCTTGGAGTGACGTTTTACGAAATGCTGACCGGCAGTCTTCCATTCACGGCCTCCGAGCCGATGGAATGGGTGCACTGTCACATCGCGAAACAACCAGCCGCACCCAGTGAGCGGGTGGAAACCGTCCCGGCTTCGGTCTCCGCGATCACGATGAAGTTGCTCTCCAAGACGGCGGAGGAGAGGTATCAGACAGCGGTGGGAGTTGAAGGCGATCTTCGGCGCTGCCTGTCCCAATGGGAGTCCCAGGGGTGGATCGATGATTTCACTCCTGGCTCTCGCGACACCCCGGATCGCCTCATGATTCCCGAGAAGCTGTACGGAAGGGACCGCGAGGTTGACACTCTGCTCACCGCCTTCGACCGCATCGTTGGCGGTGGCCGAGCGGAACTGGTGCTGGTCTCCGGATACTCCGGCATCGGCAAATCCGCAGTCGTCAATGAGCTCCACAAACCACTCGTGCCGCCACGCGGCTTGTTTGCGTCGGGCAAATCCGACCAGTACAAGCGCGACATTCCGCATGCCTCGCTGGCCCAGGCGTTTCAGAGCCTCATCCGGCGGCTCCTCAGCCAGAACGAGGAAGACGTGCGCAAATGGCGGGACGCACTTCGTGAGGCGCTGGGTCCGAACGGACTGCTCCTCGTCGATCTCGTTCCGGAACTGAGGCATGTCATTGGCGAGCAGCCGCCGGTGCCCGAATTGCCGCCGCAGGAAGCGCAGAGACGTTTTCAGATTGTGGTTCGACGGTTCATCGGCGTATTTGCGCGACGTGAACACCCGCTCGCGCTCTTCCTTGATGACATGCAATGGCTGGATGCCGCCACACTCGACCTTCTTGAAGATCTGTTGACCCGCAACGATTTGCAGCACTTACTGCTCATTGGTGCGTATCGGGACAACGAGATCAATGCCACCCACCCGCTGGTACGTAAGCTAGAAGCGATCCGTCAGGCCGGAGCGGCAGTGCAGGACATCGTTCTCACACCACTCAGTCGCGACGATCTGGGTAAACTGCTTGCGGACTCGCTTCATTGCCAATTGGAGCGCGCCGCCCCACTGGCAGACTTGATTCACGAAAAGACCACGGGCAACCCGTTCTTCGCAATCCAGTTCATTTCTACTCTGGCGGACGATCGCTTGCTGACATTCGATTACCGCGCGCGGCATTGGGTATGGGACCTGCTCCGCATTCGTGCCAAAGGCTTCACGGACAATGTTGTAGAGCTGATGGTCGAGAAGTTGAAGCGCCTTCCGCCAGAAACCCAGAAGGTACTCCAGCAGTTCGCCTGCATGGGCAACAGTGCAGAGTTTGAGATGCTGCGGATTGGGTATCAGGGCTCGGTCGAGGACCTGCACGCCCATCTCTGGGAAGCCGTGCGATCGGGCCTCATCTTCCGTGCGGACAATTCCTACGGCTTCCTGCACGACCGCGTGCAGGAAGCCGCCTACTCGATGATCCCGAAGGAGCTGCGTGCCGAGGCTCACCTGCACATCGGAGTGCTCCTCGCCGTGCACACGCCCGCTGAAAAACGTGAAGAGGCGATATTTGAGATCGTCAATCAACTCAACCGGGGCTCCCATCTCATCACCTCTGTCGAGGATCGTGAGCGCGTCGCAGAACTGAATCTGATCGCAGGCCGGCGCGCGAAACTCTCGACGGCATACGACTCGGCGCTCAAGTATCTCAGGGCCGGCAGAGCCCTTCTTGCAGAAGAGACTTGGGAACGTAATCACCAGCTCATCTTCTCGATCGAGTATCTGACAGCCGAGTGCGAGCTACTGACCGTCACGGTTTGCCTGGCCGCCGGGGATCCACTCGCGGAAGTGCAAAAGGAATGCGAGAACGGCCTGGCATTTGCTAGGCGGGTGGGTTTCGGCCCGCTCGTCGAGCGCTGCGGAGCACAACTCGGTTTGATTCTGACCTTGCGCGGGCTGACCGCGACGTTCGGGTGCCTGGATCATGAGGGATACAGCGAACTCGATACCGAACGCCGCTTGGCCAACAGCCCCGATCTGGTGCTCGCCGAGTTCTATTACTGGACGCGAAAGCTGCAGGCGCACTTTTTTGCCGGGGACCTTGCGTCGGCGGTCGACGCCTCGCTGCACGCGGAACCGCTGCTTTGGACGTCGGCGGCAATGTTCGAGTCAGCGGTGTATCGATTTTATGGCGCGCTGGCGCACGCGGCGGTCTGGGATCACGCCACACCGGAGCAGAGACCGACGCATTTCGATTTTGTGCTGGACCAACACCGGCAGCTCCAAATGTGGGCGGAGGTCAACCCCGAAACCTTCGAAGACTGCGCTGCCTTGGTCGGCGCCGAGATCGCCCGCATTGAGGGCCGGCTACTGAACGCTCAGGAGCTGTACGACAAGGCCATCCGCGACGCTCACAAATACGGGTTCGTGCACAACCAGGCAATTGCCAACGAGATTGCCGGGCGTTTCTACGCAGAGCGCGGTTACGAGAAGATCGCGGCGACCTATTTGCGGGCCGCGCGGGCCTGCTACCTGCGCTGGGGAGCCGACGGAAAGGTTCGCCAACTCGAGGAGCTTTATCCGCACCTCAAGGTGGACAAGTCGATCCCGGATTCCACCGCGACAATAGTGGCACCCAACGAGCAGCTCGATTTGGCTACCGTAATCAGAGTCTCGGAAGCCGTGTCAGGCGAGATCGTTTTCGAGAAGTTAATCAGCACGCTCATGAGTTCGGCAATCGAACACGCGGGCGCCGATCGAGGTCTCTTGATCCTTCCGCGAGGCGACAAATATCAAATTGAAGCGGAGGCCACAACCAGCAGTGACAACGTGAACGTGGTCCTGAAACAGGCACGCGTCACGGCCGCAGATCTACCGAAGTCTGTGTTTCGCTACGTCCTTCGGACAAAAGAAAGCGTTCTCCTGCACGATGCGTCCAGTCAGAGCGCGTTTTCAGAGGATGGCTACATTCGCGACCACCGCTCACGGTCAGTGCTCTGCCTGCCGATACTTAAGCAGACCAGGTTGATCGGGATGCTGTACTTGGAGAACAACCTTACGACTGCCGCGTTTACTCCTGCTCGAATGGTAGTCCTCACACTGCTCGCTTCCCAGGCGGCTATCTCAATAGAGAACGCCAGCCTGTACCGCGATCTAGCTGAGCGGGAGGCCCGGATCCGACGGCTAGTGGATGCTAACATCATCGGCATCTTCGTCTGGGATCCGGACGGTCGAATCATCGATGCCAACGAAGCTTTTCTCCGCATCGTCGGATACGGCCGCGACGATCTCGTCTCCGGTCGACTGCGCTGGCGGGATCTGACGCCCGCCGAATGGCGAGATGCCGACGACCGACGTGTGGCGGATCTGGAGGCGACCGGAACCACGCAACCCTACGAGAAGGAGTACTTCCTGAAAAGCGGCGGCCGCGTGCCGGTGCTGGTCGGGGCAGCGACGTTCGGCGGGCGACACGACCAGGGCGTGGCCTTCGTGGTCGACTTAACCGAGCGCAAGCGGGCGGAGAAGGAAATTCGCGAAAGCGAGCGGCGTTACGGCGAGGTGCAGATGGAGCTCGTGCACGCGAATCGAGTCGCAACAATGGGGCAGCTCTCGGCTTCGATTGCCCATGAAGTCAACCAGCCGATTGGGGCGACGCTCAACAATGCCTCTGCGGCGTTGCACTGGCTGAGCAAAGAACCGGCAGATCTGGAGAAGGCTCGGCAGGCTCTCAACCGGATTTTTGCAAACGGCAATCGCGTCAGCGAGGTCATCGGCCGCATGCGCGCGCTTTTCAAAAAAGCACCCCTCCGGAAAGAAGACGTGGACATTAACGGAGCAATCCTCGAGGTCATCGCCCTGACCCGTGGCGAGGTCGTGAAGAATGGCATTTCGGTGCAGTCACACCTCGTGGAGGGCTTGCCGCTCATTCAAGGAGATCGGGTTCAGCTGCAACAAGTGATCATGAACCTGATCATCAACGCTATTGAAGCATTAAGCTCGGTCAGCGAGCGGTCGCGAGAGTTAGTGATCACCACTGGTAAGGTCGAGCCGGACGGCGTGCTCGTCGTAGTGCGGGATTCGGGTCCAGGTCTGAGTTCACCGGGTCTCGAGCACATCTTTGACGCCTTCAACACGACAAAGCCCGGCGGCTTGGGGATGGGTCTATCGATCTGCCGCACCATCGTTGAAGCGCATGGGGGACGACTATGGGCTACCGCCGCCCAACCTCAGGGCGCGACTTTTCAGTTCACCCTGCCTGCACAGTCAAGTCAGGCGATGTAAACTGAACATCCTGCAGCTGGCCATGTGTGGACCGCTCCGGGTGGCCAAGGAGAATCTTCATTTTACAGCATTGCACGCAGCAGGCATGTGTTCGGCCTGTTTGCGCGCTGCACATAACCGCTGGCCATAGTGCCCTACGCGGATCGAGTCCCGATCAACAGCACGCATTCGAAAATGCCGTGGCCCATGTGAGTCGTCCTGATCGCCGGATCGACCGGCGCTGCACTAGGTGCTGTTCACCGTCCCAACCGTTACGTCACACCGGATGTCGGGTGCAATCTCATCTCGATGACGCCACGAGCGCGGCGGGTTCGAATCGTGCGAACTGACGCCGAAAGCGCACGCGAGTGGCGTTTGTGAAGATCGACAACGCCTGATGAATGGTGTTCACTCTCGGAGAAGAGGTCCGAGCGAGGTCTCCAATAGCAATAGACACATTCATTGGTTCACAAGCAGGAACGAGATGTCCTTCGTCGCGCGACGATTGGCGGCGTTTTCGACCGCCATCATAATGCTTGCTGCCAGCGGAGGCAGCGCACTTTCCCAGAAGAAATACGATGCCGGCGCAACCGACACCGAAATCAAGATCGGCAACATCATGCCCTACAGCGGGCCAGCGTCGGCTTACGGCATTACAGGCAGGACCGAGGCCGCCTACTTTCGCAAGATCAACGGCGAAGGCGGCATCAACGGCCGCAAAATCAACTTCATTTCCTATGACGACGGTTACAGTCCACAAAAAGCCGTCGAGCAGGCGCGCAGACTGGTTGAGAGCGACGAGGTCTTCCTCATCTTCGGCTCGCTTGGCACGCCGACCAACACCGCCATTCAGAAATATCTGAACGCAAAGAAGGTGCCGCAACTGTTCGTGCAGACCGGCGCGACCAAATGGAACGATCCGCAGAACTTCCCGTGGACCATGGGTTGGTCGCCCAACTCTCAGAACGAAGCACGGATCTACGCGAGGTATATTCTGAAGGAAAAGCCGAACGCCAAGATCGCCGTCCTCTACCAGAACGACGATTACGGGAAGGATTATCTCAAAGGCCTGAAGGATGGCCTCGGCACCAAGGCTGCGTCGATGATCATTGCCGAAGACGCTTATGAGGTGGCCGAGCCGACCATCGACCAGCACGTCGTCAAGATGAAGTCGCTCAATGCCGACGTATTCGTCGACATCACTACGCCAAAGTTCACGGCGCAGGCCATCAGGAAGGCGGCCGAGATCGGCTGGAAGCCACTGCACGTCCTCAACAGCGTCAGCACCTCCATCGGAGCCGTCATCGAGCCCGCCGGTTTCGAAAACGCACAGGGCATCATTTCGGTGGCCCATCTGATGGACGCGCTCGATCCGCAATGGACGGATGATCCCGGCATGAAGGCCTTTGACGACTTCCTCGCCGACGATTTCCCCCAAGGCAATCGGGCCGATAGTCTGGTGATGACAGGCTTCAATATGGCGCAGACGCTGGTGCAGGTGCTCAAGCAATGCGGCGATAACCTCACGCGCGAGAACGCGATGAAGCAGGCTGCAAGCCTCAAGGACTTCAGGACCACCAACCTGCTGCCCGGCATCAAGATCAACACCGGCCCGATCGATTTCGCGCCAATCAAGCAGGTGCAGTTCAGGAGGTTCAAGGGCGACAGATGGGAGCTGTTCGGGCCTATACTAGGCAGCGAAATCGGAGGCTAGAGCGCTTTATTCGATCATAGCGGCGGATACGATCCGGCGCGTCGTCTCCGACCTTCAACGCGTGCGGTGCCACGTCTGTATCCCGGAGCCAGTCCAAGAGGTGGAAGGGGGTCTCGGAGGGTCCGCTCGTGCGCATCCTCGCAGACAGGGACATGGGTGAGGTCAAGCTGCACGCCGTCCGGCGCGCAAAGCTGCGAAGCCGTCCGCGCGTGCATTCGTCGACTTGCTTGCTTCAAGTGCCATCATGATCCTTTCTTCTGGGTCGCAGTCCCGCTCAGAGTCCCCTCGGGACCAGCGGGCATGGCGCTTATTGACCCCTGTGTGCTGCCGTAGCGAGTAAAGCTGGGCAGATCGCTCCAAATTGCTGCTAAGAAAGAAGGAGAATCCGCGTCCGTCGTACCCGGCAAGACCATGAGGACGGCTGGCATTTCTTGGGTGATAGGGTACGATTTCTCCAGGCTAGGGACAGGCCGCGCGAGCGGCACGCGAAGAGCTTGATCAGCCGACTTCAAGCCGAAGCCCGACGCTGGAGTCTGACAGATGGTGCAGCAGTCGCCGAACGTCGCGTACTCGGATCTGCGACGCTGCCTGGCGGAGTGGGAAGCGTGCCATCGCATTGATAACTTCCCGCTCGGCCTGCAGGACACGCCGAACCAGCTGCTGATCCCCGAAAAGCTGTACGGACGAGATCGTGAGATCGCGACGTTGCTTTCCTGCTTCGATCGCATCATCAAGACCGGTGTGCCAGAGTTGGTGCTGGTCTCCGGATATTCCGGTATCGGCAAGTCCTCTGTCGTCAATGAGCTGCACAAGGTGCTCGTACCGCCCCGCGGCCTTTTTGCCTCGGGTAAGTTCGACCAATACAAACGTGACATCCCTTATGCCACGTTCGCGCAGGCCTTCGGGGGTCTTGTCCGCTCGCTTCTCGGCAAGGAGGAAGAAGAGCTGAGCATCTGGCGCGATGGCTTTCGCCAGGCGTTGGGGCCAAACGGGGCGCTTATCATCGATCTTGTCCCCGAATTAAAGCTAATCATCGGAGAACAGCCGCCGGTTCCTGTCCTTCCGCCATTGGATGCGCAACGCCGATTCCAATTGGTATTCCGGCGATTTGTCGCCGTATTCGCACGGCCGGAGCATCCGCTTACGCTGTTCCTCGACGATTTGCAGTGGCTCGATGCAGCAACGCTCGATTTGCTCGAAGATATATTGAGCTGGCAGGACGTGCAGTACATGATGTTGATCGGCGCCTACCGAGACAACGAAGTGGACTCCGCCCATCCCCTTACGCGCAGGCTCGAAGCGATCCGCAAAGCTGGCGCGATAGTGCAGGAGATCACCCTCGCGCCCCTGGCCCGTGAACACTTGGGACAATTGATAGCGGATTCCCTTCACTGCGAGCCGGAGCGCGCCACCTCGTTGGCGCAACTGGTTCAAGAGAAGACCGCTGGCAATCCGTTCTTCGCTAATCAGTTTATTTATGCGCTTGCCGAAGAGGCGTTACTGATTTTTGACCACCGCAATGCGCGATGGTCTTGGGATCTGAATCGCATTCACGCAAAGGGTTACACCGATAACGTGGTGGACCTCATGGTTGGGAAGTTGACTCGGCTGCCCGTTCGAACTCAGAACGCACTGCAGCAGCTTGCCTGTTTAGGCAACAGCGCGGATTTCGCACTACTTACGAAGGTCTACGGAGGCTCGAAAGATGTCGTGCATCGCGATCTCCTGGAAGCGGTCCGAGTTGGGCTCGTTCTCCACTCAGAAAGCGCCTATAGATTTCTGCATGATCGTGTCCAGGAAGCAGCTTATTCACTAATACCTGAAACGGCCCGTGCCGAAGCTCATATTCGAATTGGCCGCCTCCTCGCAGCGGGCATTCCGCCAACGCAGATCGAAGAGAAGATCTTCGATATCGTAAACCAGCTCAATCGTGGCTCTCATCTCATGACGTCAGATCAGGAGCGTGAGCGGGTCGCAGAATTGAATCTAATTGCAGGTAGACGCGCGAAGATCTCAACGGCGTATACTTCAGCGCTTTCGTATCTCGCTGTTGGGCGGGCGTTGTTGACCGAGGAGATTTGGGACTACAACTACGAGCTCATCTTCGCCATCGAATATCTAACAGCCGAGTGCGAATTGCTGACCGCGAGTAAGTTGGCGGCCGAAAATCGACTTTCGATGCTAGCGCGTCGTGCCAGAAGCGGCTCCGATACCGCCGCCGTCACACGTTTACGGCTCACGCTTTATACCACTTTGGACCAGAGCGATCGCGGCGTCGAGATATGTCTTGAATACCTCCAGCGTGGAGGCGTTGGTTGGTCACGTCATCCGACCAGTATTGAAGTACAACGCGAATACGATCGGATCTGGTCCCTGCTTGGAAGTCGACAAATCGAGGAACTCGTCGACTTGCCTTTGATGACCAATCCGGACTTACTCGCTACTCTAGATATATTAGCCGAGTTTCCGGCAATGCATATCGAGGAGAACTTATCTTCGCTCGTTGTTTGTCGAATGGTGAATCTGAGCCTCGAGTATGGCAATAGCGATGGGTCATGCTTCGCTTATGTGTGGTTCGCCCAGATCGCCGGACCTCGCTTCAGCAACTATCAGGACGGTTTTCGTTTCGGCCGGCTTGGCTATGAACTGGTAGAGAAGCGCGGCTTAAAGCGCTATCAAGCCCGAACGTACATGTCCTTCGGAAACATCGTCATGCCGTGGGCAAGACATGTCTTAGAGGGACGTGATCTGGTACGTCGCGCCTTTGCTGCCGCCGACCGCGCAGGGGACATTACATTTGCCGGTTATAGCTGTAGTCACTTGATAACCAACTTTTTGTCAGCGGGAGAGCCGCTGGCTGAGGTGGAACGGGAAGCCGAGAGGGGTTTCGAGTATGCGCAGAAGGTTCGGTTCGGTTTCGTCATTGACAATCTCGCCATGCAGCTCGGATTTATTCGGACGCTTAGAGGACTAACTCCGACGTTTGGCTCCTTCAATCACGATGGATTCGATGAACTTCGATTTGAGCGCCACCTAGCGAGTAATCCGGTCTTGAAGCTGCTCGAGTTTCGATATTGGGTCCGCAAGTTACAAGCCCGGTTCTTCGCTGCGGATTATGCTTCCGCCACGGATGCGTCACTGAGAGCGCAACAGCTACTCTGGACGTCACCGTCACATTTTGAAACGGCGGAGTATTGCTTCTATAGTGCGCTCAGCCACGCGGCAGCATGGAATTCGGCATATCCGGACGAGAAACACCGACATTTTGAGCCGCTTGTGGCCCACCACAAACAACTCGAAGTATGGGCGGCGCGCTGTGCGGAAAACTTCGAGAACCGCGCTGCGTTGGTTGGTGCGGAGATTGCCCGGATTGATGGCCGCGCGTTCGATGCCATGAAGCTTTACGAACAAGCCATCCTTTCGGCACAGGCAAACGGCTTTGTCCACAACGAGGCGCTCGCCAAAGAGTTGGCGGCGCGCTTTTACGGCGCGTGCGGCTTCGAGCAGATCGCGCACCTATATCTGCGAAACGCCCGGGACTGCTATCTGCGCTGGGGCGCGAACGGCAAGGTGCGTCAACTCGATGTGATGTATCCGCGCCACAGAATGGAAGAGCTCGCACCTGCTCCGACAAGCACAATCGTAGCGTCTGTCGAGCAACTCGACCTCGCAACGGTGATCAAGGTGTCGCAGGCCATATCGGGCGAGATCGTGTTGGAAAATCCGCTCGAAATGCTTATGCGCACGGCGCTTGAACAGGCTGGCGCCGAACGAGGCTTGTTGATTTTTTCTCACCGGGCGGAGCAGCGGATCGCCGCCGAAGCCACGACCGATGGCGATTTGGTGACCGTGCATCTGCACGACGAGGACGTGGCTGCGACAGTGCTGCCGGAGTCGGTGCTCCACTATGTCCTGCGCACCCGGGAAAGCGTTATTCTCGACGATGCGTCATCCCACAATCCATTTTCTGCCGATCCCTACATCGTTGAGAGTTATCTCCGTTCTATTCTCTGTTTGCCGTTGATCAACCAGGGAAAGCTTACAGGCGTTCTCTACTTGGAGAACAATCTGGCACCCAGAGTTTTTACACCCGATCGCGTCGCTTTGTTGAAGGTGCTTGCGTCGCAGGCAGCGATCTCGCTTGAAAATTCGCGGCTTTATCGTGACGTCGCAGATCGCGAAGGGAAGATTCGCCGTTTGGTCGATGCCAACATCATTGGGATCTCGATTGCCGACCGCGAAGGTCGAATTCTTGAAGCCAATGACGCGTTTCTACGTATCTTAGGATATGACCGTGAGGACTTGGTTTCGGGCCCCGTGCGCTGGACCGAGCTGAGCCCTCCGGAATGGCGCGAGCGCGACGTATTGATTCAGGCAGAACTGAACTCAACCGGGATAGTTCAGCCCTTCGAGAGGGAGTATGTTCGGAAAGACGGCAGCCGTGTTCCCGTACTTGTTGGCGCCGCGATGTTCAAGGAAGGAGGCGACAAGGGTCTTGCGTTCGTGCTCGATTTGACGGAGCGCAAGCGGGCGGAAGAGACGCTGCGGGCGAGCGAAGCTAAGTTTCGCGCAGCCATTGACGGGATAGCCGGACTCGTTGCGATCATGGCTCCGAGCGGTGAACTCGAATCCGTCAACAGCCCACTCACCGAGTATTTCGGCCGGACTGTCGAAGAGCTGAAGAACTGGGGGACAAGCGATGCAGTACATCCTGAAGACCTTCCCCGTGTCCTTGAAGCTTATGGGACGTCCCTCGCCGCCGGTACTCCCTTCCATCACGAACTACGCCTGAGACGCTATGACGGCGAATATCGGTGGTTTGAAAATCGCGGCGCCCCGATTCGCGACGAGTCCGGGCGTATCACTCGTTGGTACTGTCTGCTGACTGACATCGAAGATCGCACGCAAGCGCTGGCGCGATTGCAGCAGATGCAATCAGATTTTGCCCACATGAACCGCGTGAGCGTGATGGGAGAGTTGGCCGCCTCGCTTTCACATGAAATCACGCAGCCAATTGCTAGCGCGCGCAATAACGCGCGAGCGGCTCAGAATTTCTTGAAGATGCAGCCGCCAGACCTAGGCGAGGTCATGGAAGCACTTGCCTGCGCCGTCGGAGATACCGATCGGGCCGGGAACATCATCGACCGCATTCGTGAGCACGTCAAGAAGGCGCCGCCGCGAAAGGAGCGTTTTGATCTTAATGTAGCGATCAACGAGATGATTGTATTGGCGAGAAGCGCAATCATTCGGTATGGCGTCTCAGTCCAGACCCGGCTTTCGGAAGGACTGGTCCAAATCCAGGGGGATCGGGTTCAACTGCAACAAGTCTTGCTGAACCTGATCCTGAACGCAGTTGAAGCAATGGATTCGATTGAGGTGGGAGTACGAGAGCTATTGATCAGTACCGAGCAAGATCAGACAGGCGTCCTCGTGGCCGTGCGCGATTCCGGGCCGGGCATTGATCCGGCGCATCTCGATCGAGTCTTCGACGCCTTCTACACCACGAAGTCCGGCGGAACAGGCATGGGGCTGTCGATATGCCGCTCTATCATCCATGCTCATGGGGGCAAGCTGTGGGCGGAAGCGAATGAGCCTCGTGGCGCCGTATTTCAGTTCACCTTGCCCGGCACCAACCGCGAAGTCACGAGTCCGCTTCAGGTGGGTGACCGGACCTCAGAGCTGCACAAACACATTGGGTGAGATGCGCTTCGTCAACTGGCTTGCGCAGGTAGCAGACGACCCCGTCGTTCAAGGCGTGAGCCCGATCAACATCATCGGGGAAAGCGGTCACGAGAATTGTCGGAATCGCGCGGTCCGTGTCGATGAGGCGTCGATAGAGCTCGAGCCCCGTCATGACAGGCATGTGGATGTCGGCGATTAGACAGGCTGTTTCGGCGAGGCGCGGGGACGCGAGAAATTCGGTTGCAGACGAAAAAATCTCGACCGTATAGCCCAGCGATCTCATGAGCCTACCCATGGACTCACGAAAGAACCGATCATCTTCAACGACCGAAATCAGTACCTTTTTCATCATGCCCCCTATGGCCATTCGCTCGACCCGTCGTGCAGCCAATCATAGGGACGCTCCGCATCGAATTGCTTGATATCTGAGAGAATGCCACCAGTATGCCGCCTGTGCCCCATAAACTTTGGCTTATCTGGACATTTCCGGCATGGCTTGTGATCGAGGCGTCCGCCTGGACGAAAGCAGTCGCGGGACCGCGGCCGGCGAACTTCTAAAGCGCGATGGCGTTAGGTTGTATCGATTTGGGATTCCCAAATCAGTCTGTTTCTGATTCACCATGCTGGCCGGGAAGGAGGCCAGCACGGATGGGTAAGCTTTAGTTCTCTTGATCTTTGAAGGCGTGTGATTGCGGCGATCGAGGGCTGGATGTCGCGCAATCAGGCGGCCAAGCAGTTTGGGGCTGCGATCAGCGCCGCCATTAACTGGATGAAGCGGGTCGATGAGACCGGCAGCGTTGCTCCGGGCCAGATGGGCGGTCACAAGCCCAAGGCAATTTCGGGGAACACCCAGTCTGGCTATCGCAGCGGATCAGGGGCGACGATATCGTCCCTGTGCGGGCTCGTGACCGAGCTCGCCGAGCGCGGCTGAAAGTCGACTACCACTCGGTGCGAGACCTCGTTCATGCCGAGAAGTTCAGCTTCAAAAAAAGCGTGGGGGCTGGCGAACGCGATCGTCCCGACGTGGCGCTGCGGCGAGCCCAGTGGACAAAACATTAACATCGCGTCGCAGCTAAGCGGCCGGTTTTTATCGACGGACCAGGACCGATATAGCTCTCTTACGGAGATGGACGCCGCGGGGACAGAGGCTCTCCGCCAAGGTTCCACACGGCCGCTGGAAGACCATGACCTCCCTTGCGGCATTGCGTCATGACCGGATGCATTGTGGTTCATCGAGGGACCAAGCAATGGCGAGAGCTTTCGGACCTATGTTGAGAAGGTTCTCGTTCCGACTCTTCGTCCCGGCGATATCGTCATCATGGACAATCTGGGCAGTCACAAGGGAAAAGCCGTGCGCCAGTTCATTCGCTCCGCCCGTGCCATCTCATCATGCTTTAGGACTCGTCCGAGCGCCCTAAGCCTTCGGATCATCGTCCCGCCCCCTTTGGATGGCCCGAGCTCAACCCGCGCTCAATTGAGCCGTTGGTCACAATCCTTTTAGGCTTAGTGCATCCGAAATGCACACGGGCCAAAAGGAGAAAACAATGCCTTACCGCTTGGAAAGTCACGGGTCTGACAAGGCCATGCGATGCACAGTCTGTGAGGTTGGTCTCGTCCGGCATTATTCGTGGCGAACGCCGCTTTGCTCCAGGAAATGCGTCTATCGCTTCAAGGCGCGCCGCCAAAGTGACCACAATTAGAAGGGCTGGTTCCAAATCGCTTTCGACTAGTCGCCCGAAAACCGCGCAAGCGCGTCATGACGCTTCAGATCTCACAACGAGGCAAGGAATATTTTAAGACAGCGCAGACTTTGCTTCGCACTGCCAAAACCATGACGGACCAAGCGATTGCGGCTCAGCTCAAGGCTCTTGCCGACGACTACGAGCGGCGAGCCGAGAAGGCTTCGCTCGACGATGCAAAGCATTGCTCGATCCGCCTGCTAGCGCTGAATACGAGTGGCATACCTGAGCTGATGGACAGCTTCCCTCAGCGGTTATCTAGACGACCAGAGATAGAATTTAAGCCGAATGTCAGCCCAAGCGTCAGAGGGGGCGAGCTGTGTCAGCGCGCGTAAGCTTTGGTGTGCCCGCCGCTCATCCTTAAGAAAAAGGGACTGTTCAGGTTCAAGGATTGGGATTAGAAATGCGCTGTCTGCCGGACCTGCAAACCAAGATGCAAGCTGATTTTCGCGATCTCTTCCGAGTGGTAGCGATGTCTGACGCAACCTCCACCGTGTTGGTCATCGACGACGATCCGGATCTACGCGCGTCGGTCGGGCGCCTGCTGCGATCACTCGGCATTGACGTTCAACTATTTGCCTCCATTTGCGACTTCCTCAAATCCGATCCACCGGATTGCCCCACCTGTCTGGTGCTCGATATCAGATTGCCCGGCCAAAGCGGCCTCGATTTCCAGCGCGAGCTAGCTGCGGCAAACAGGGAGATCCCGATCATCTTCGTCACGGGCCACGGCGACATACCGATGTCTGTGCAGGCAATGAAGCGGGGTGCGATCGAGTTCCTGACCAAGCCGTTCCGCGACCAGGATCTTCTCGATGCCATTCAGCTTGGCTTGGCCCGCGATCGTGCGCGGCGGGAGAATGACAAGGACTTGGTCTCCCTTAAGCGGCGTTTCGCCTCCTTAAGCCCCCGGGAGCGCGAGATCGTAGTTCAGGTGGCGCGCGGCCGCCTGAGCAAACAGATTGCCCACGATATCGGCATCGCCGAGGCTACGGTGAAGGTGCATCGCAGCAGGGCGATGCAGAAGATGCAGGCCGGTTCGCTTCCAGAACTCGGCCGGATGGCTGACAAGCTCAAGCTTGTGCCTGACACGCCGCAACGCTCTTAAGGTGTGCGTTTTTGCGCGATGTACTATTCGCGCGGACGCATGAGTTAAGCGGTCGCGCAATCTCCAAAGCAAACCAACAGAACAAGGCCGACGGGCGCTACGCCGGCGACTTTTTCTTGCAACCGCCGGCTCGTGGATCCGGTTCCGCTGCGATTCTCTGCACTGAGTACCAGGGCAAACGAAGAGCAAGCTGCTGTGCACTTGGCGGTCAGCATCGATTGAATCGTTACGATAGCGCGAATGTACGGAAGGAGCACCGCATTACCGAATCTGGATACAGCCAATTATACGCCGGCTTATTGATCACGAAGTGCCGCGCAGATGCGCGGTAGCCTCAAGTTTCTCCTCTTGGATGACGATTGCGATTTGCACCAAGCGCTGCCATCGCGAAATGATCCAATCTGTGATCCCGCCATGGCACTTACAATGTGCGCCGATTGAAGCCGTCTCCCGGCTTGTAAATCTAGGTTTAGCAACGTCACCAAATCTGTCATTGCGCGCCACCCGCGTGGAATAGCTCGCAGCCCTCCAAATCGTCAGATTGCGCTTCACTAGCATCTTTGCGGGGATGGGCACTTGCCAAAGCAAGCGAGTTCATTATGCGATCGACTGCCGCTTTCGGGACGCTCGGAACAATTTCATCTCGAACCGGAGCTAAAACGTCGGACGCGCCCATTAGCACAGCCAACTGATCCTGACCTCTAAACCACGGCGCATTCTTCGAGCCGACGTGGGTTGACCCAGCGGTCCAGACCACTGAGGTGTTGCACACACTATAGATGAAAGCGCCATGCAATACTCACTCAACAAATGTTGCAAGAATAAGAACGCCGTAACAAGAACTGCGCTTAACGCCGCGATCAAGCCGCTCTATCTCTCGTCCGCAATAACATCAGGCACAGCAGGGTCACGGAGAACAAGGATGCGCGCCATATCTGAGCGTCAACTGCATCGCCTAACAGCGGCGATGTGACCGTCAAGGACACCAAGCGTGGCAATGCAAGATTTAGACGATCGGATACGTGTTTCGGACTCTCGGATTGAGCTTGTGCTCGTCTTGGGGACACCGACGATACTTTTCGCTGGTCTGGCGGCTACGATATTCTACGCAACCGCCCACGTTAAAAGGAAACAACGTCGGTCAGAACACTTTGCCGCAAGATGAGAAACATTTCCGAAAGGCGAAGGTCGACAATTCCGAGCCGGCACACAATATCTGTTTCCGTGGAAGCTCCGCGACAAACCGCTTGACCAACTATGGCAACGAACCGGAACGATCCGAACCACGGGAAAACTTTCGAGTATGAGTATGCGACTGCAGCTTTATCAGGTGCGATATTTCTTGGCCCTAGCAAGGACGCTCAATTTTACGCAGGCTGCGAAGCAATGCAATGTGACGCAGCCGGCGCTCACAAAGGCGGTACAAAAGCTCGAGGAAGAACTCGGTGGCGCGTTGATTCACCGTGAACGTCACCTCACCCAGCTGACCGAGCTAGGCAAGATGATTTTGCCTACGCTGGAGAAAATATTTGCCGCCGCGGAGGCGGTGCGGCTTCAGGCGCGAGGCTACCAAAAGAAGACAATCGCCCCGCTCAAGATCGGGTTGGTGCCGTCAGTTTCCGCTGCACTCATCACGGAATTGCTCTTGGAGCTCGCCAAGATCATTCCTGACCTTCGAATCGATCTGCGCGAGGCGGATGCCAATCGACTCGTTGCAATGCTTTTGGATGGCGAGATCAATGCCGCACTCGCCGGTGACGCCGTGGAGCTACCTGAGCGTATTGATCGCTGGCCGCTGTTCGAGGAGCGATACGTGCTCGTCGTGTCTCGGGAACATCCGATGGCGAGGCGAACAGTTATCCCCCTCCAAGACTTGCATGAGGCGGTATTTCTCGAAAGGGTCGGTTGCGACGTCGCCGGCCGATTCAAGCAGGCCTGTTTTGCCAACCATCCAGGCCCTAAAGTGGTGCACAGGAGCACTGAGGAACGGCATCTTGAGCAGATGGCATCCGCCGGCTTTGGAGCCATGCTGGCGCCAGAGCACGCTTCCAGGCTACCGTTGCTCGCCGCTATTCCAATCGAAGGCGACCCCATCCGCCGCGAGGTGCAGCTTTTGGCGGTGGCGGGAAGGCAATATTCGCCGGCGCTGGACGCCTTTATCAAGGTCGCTCGCGTTCGCGACTGGACGAGTGCGCTGGACAAACTCCGCCGCGCATCTGCCCCTGCCTCGAACAAGGACAATGTTGGCAAGGCTGACGCACAAGGTGCGAGCGCCTTGGTCCAAATCATGGGCCCCAGTCCTGCCTCCCCATGCCCGAGCTTGTCGCGGGCATCCAACCGTCGTTGCTGAAGTGACGCGAAGTCGTGGATGGTGGGGACAAGCCCGGCCATGATGCCGTTGCAGTCGCCACGTGTAGCCTCTTGAATTGACTCGCCTTATTTCCGGTCAGGCTCTAAGGGCGAGGCTCAGGCCCATCCAATTTGGACAGGGCAGCAAGCACCGTTGCGGTCGTCGCTCCCGTGATGGAGCCCGGCCCGACACACGCTCGACGGATGATCCCCCGTTGGTCGAGGACATAGGTGGCCGGCATTGGCAACATCCAAAAGGAGAAGCCATGGGGAGCGGAGAGATCAAGGCCGCGCTGCAAGAGATGGCTCTTTATCTCCGCCGGCACCACGGACACCAGGCCGAACGAAAGGCTCACCCCAAGATCTAGGTCGGAGAGGATTTCCAGATCCAGTCGGTGATCGCGCTTGAAATTGCGTGGCAAGTCTCCGGTCTCGGGCGTTATGGCAATTGCTCTGGCGCCGGCAGCGCGGATACTAGGGGTGGCCCGGTGAAGAGCGAGTATTCCAGCTGCGCACAATGGGGACCAAGTCCCGTAAACGAAGGTGACGATCAACGGCGCAGTTTGTCGCAATTCAAAAGATGAAACGAGCTTTCCATTTGCCTCGGGGAGAAGGAAATCGGGGGCAGGGTCATTCGCCCTCAGCGCGCCATCAGGAACGCACGCCTCTCGCAGCCATGATGAAAGCAGCTGGTCGGCTTGGATGTCTAGCGTGCGAAAGCCGCTCAAGGTCCCTGTGGAGGCTTCGATCGGCGTACTGACCGGGCGCCCCTTCAAAACTTCGTCGTCCATTCTCGTTCTCCCCCCAACGGTGCCCCTCGCGGCGCCCGTCCGCATATGTTTCTTGCATGGTGACCGTGCGTTCTCGAAAACGAAAATTCAAATTTGGAATGGTAGTCGTTGACGAATAATCGCTAGGAATAGTCGGCGGCCGCAGATATCGCGATGTACTGCGGCGCACACGAAGCACCAAGCGCCGCTTCCGTAGAGGAAACCACGACCGATGACTCCTATAGTCACCGCGCCCGTGCTCCCGCATACCGAGCGACAGAATGAGGAGGCAGAAGCCAACCATAGAACTGGACAAACTGGTACACCATGACTAATCCTCCGAACCGACGTCCATATGGAACTTCACGGCGAATAGCTTCGAGCGAAGACGATAGGCATCGTAGCAAAGATGAAACGATATCGTGAAGTCATCGTGAAGTCGGACTGAATTCGTAGGAGCTTGAATGTGGTAAGTCCAGACATTGCTCAGTCGTTTTCCTTAGTCTGCGGCTTTCCGTTCGCGCTCTCTGTCCCAGCCAGCAACGCCGCGTGTCAGGCACGCGCTTTTTTGCGTTACGGCACCTACGAACGGCGACAGGCCCGCCTTCCTACCGCGAGATGTATCCGGCAGCGAAAGAGCACTTCTCGGATAGAAAACTGAAGAAGGCGACAGAAGCAAACTACGTTCGCCATCTGGAGTCGTCTATTAAAAGGATAACTAGAAAGAATTTTGGCCGGGTACCCAAGAACAAGCGCGACGACCTTTTCGGCTGGTATTTCGCAGGGAGTCCTCGCCCGACCTCAGCCGGTAACGGTTGAGGCTGACGACGTCGCCGCCGCGCGAACAGGCTCGTCCGCTTTCGGTCGCGAGGCTTCCGCACGGTGACGCAGTACCGCCGCCCCTCGTGCATGCCTTCGCCGTTGCCGCTCGGCATCGCGGAGAGCGCCGATTCAAAGTTCTGTTCCAGCAGTGTCAGACCCGTCGCCTGGGCCAATGAATCGACCCGGCAGATTGAAGCGCGTCCGGTGTCGATCCGCATGGCATCGTTTCGATAGCCGGCGGTAATTGGACGGTCGACCACCCGGTGCCTATCTCAAATACTGAACAAAGGAGCTTCGCGAATGCCTACCTACAGGAAAAACCCCGAAGCGGTCTCGAAGTTGACTCCCGAGCAATACCGCATCACGCAAGCTGACGGGACCGAGCGCCCCTTCGCCAACGAATACTGGGACAACAAGGAGCCGGGCCTCTACGTCGACGTGGTTTCCGGCGAGCCGCTCTTCGCATCCTTCGACAAGTTTGACAGCGGGACGGGATGGCCGAGTTTCACGCGGCCTCTCGAGGCCGCGAACGTCGTCGAGAACGCGGACAGCTCGCACGGCATGACACGGACCGAGGTTCGCTCCAAGCACGGCGACAGCCACCTTGGCCACGTTTTCTCGGATGGGCCGCGCGACAAGGGCGGGTTGAGGTACTGCATGAACTCGGCCTCCTTGAGGTTCATCCACCGCGACCAGTTGGAGGGCGAGGGGTACGGCGAGTACGCAAAGCGCTTCGCAAAGCAGGAGGCTTGACGATGACAGCGACTACAGAACGCGCGATCCTGGCAGGGGGTTGCTTCTGGGGAATGCAGCAGCTGGTGCGGCGCTTGCCCGGCGTCGTCTCGACGCGGGTTGGGTACTCGGGCGGCGACGTCAAGAATGCCACGTACAGCAACCATGGCACGCACGCAGAAGCGATCGAGATCACGTTCGATCCGAGTCAGACGAGCTTCCGCGACCTGCTGGAGTTCTTCTTCCAGATTCACGACCCGACGACGCCCAATCGGCAGGGAAACGACCGAGGCACAAGCTACAGGTCGGCGATCTTCTACACGAGCGAGGAACAACGCCGCGTCGCCGAAGACACTATCGCCGACGTTGAGGCTTCAGGGCTGTGGCCGGGCAAGGTCGTGACCGCACTCTCGCCCGCTGGCGATTTCTGGGAGGCGGAGCCCGAGCACCAGGATTACCTGGAACGCTATCCGAACGGCTACACCTGCCACTTCGTCCGTCCGCATTGGAAGTTGCCGCGGAGAAACGCCGCTTGACGGCGACCGCAGTGTCTGTGGCCTGCGGCGCACAGCCTCACGGCGTGTGCACCATAAATCGTTTGCCAAGTGTCCTCGCCGCCCCGGCGAAGTCGCTCACAACGCGACAAGGTGGCGAGTTTGGACGGCCGGACACAGCTTTGAGGTTCTCGACGTGAAAATACTAGTTCGGCCGCAACCACCACTCGGTCGGCCGCAACTGGATATTTGTTCAGCGTCTTCAATAAGGCAACGAAGATCGAACCGATCAAGACCCCAGATCAGGTTGGAGCGCGGAAGGGCTCTTCATCCGCAGGCTGGATGTCTGCGTGAGATGGCATCGACCCCGCTGTGCCGAAGCCGAGCTGATATGGGCCTGAGCGCCATAAAGGCTTCTGGACGTGGCAGGCGAGCCGTTCTGGCGTAGATCGCGACAAGACCTCGACAAGTTGATGACCACCTTGGACGTCACCTTCGTCATGCTGTCGGAGTGCGTGCTTGCGGCGGGTGCGCACAAGGTCGACGCGCACATGGCGAAGTTGACGCAACACGACCCGTCAGGCGCCCCGCAGCACCCCGATGATGTATCTGGCAGCGAGACTCACGGCTTCCTGCGAAACGTGCATCCGGATGAGATCGCCGGCGCGCAGTCCCACACATATGAGCCGACGCCGTCCATCCTGCGCGGATGGTTCGGCGGCGACGACCACATCCGGTACCTGGTGCTGCCCGGCTTCTTCTTCCACATCTCGATTGCGCACGTGATCCTCAGGCACCTTGGAGCGAAGATCGGGAAGCGCGACTATCTTTGCAACCCCACTCAACAGAGCGGCGGTGACTACTCGTGTGAGACGGGCGCGGGGCGCGGCACGGATAGAGCCCTTCAAGGCAGTAAAGCAAGTTTAAGTGATGCCGCTAGTGAGCGTGTTGCGAGAGATCATCGGCGCGCTGCAAGGCGAAGCGAAATTCGAGGCTGCCGTAAGCGAGTTGCGAGGGATCGACTGCGCTCGCGTAAGCTTCCTAGCGCAGGAGGAAATTGCAGCCTCCTGCGCAGGAGCCGTCGGCTGCGACATCACGCAGCTGCCCGGCGTCGAGATCGGCTTGAGCGACGACCGGCGACAGGTTCGCACACTTGCGACCTCGCTTGCGGCCACCGCCGTCCTGGCGGCGGCTGGTGCAGCACCCGCGTCGGCCCTGCTGGCGGGACTAGCTTCCGGGGATAGTGTGGGCGGGCTGGCAGCCTTGTTCGGCCAGCGCCACGAAGCCCACGTGCACGAGTGGTCCGAGAGCCAGATCCTCAACGGCGCCATCGTGTTGACCGGCCACTCCGCCAGTGCAGAGCAGTTCGAGGCCGCCGCTATTATGGGCCGGCACCAGAGCTACGGCCGCTGGTATGCATCTGACCCGCTGATTCCTGCATCGGTGCCTCCGGCGGAACGGCATCTGCCGGTTGCCGGAGATCACCGGCGATAAGACCATGTCCGATCGGCTGCTTCCACATCGACATCGGCGAGGTGAGGACTGAGGAGGGCAAGCTCTATCTCTTCGTCGCCGCGGACCGGACCTCGAAATGCGCCTTCGCCCGGCTCATGCCGAAGGCGACCGCGCGCGAGGCTCGCGCCTTCCTGGCGGCCTTGGTGGTGCGGTGCCGTATGAGATCAACACCGCGCGCACCGACGACGGCATTCAGTTCGCCGATCTACTGCCCAGAAACCGGCGAGGGACCTACCGCCAGATGGCGTGGCCATCCCTTTGATCGCGCCTGCCGGAGCCATGGCATTGAACATCGGCTGAGCCAGCCTAATTCTCCCTGGAGCAATGGTCAGGTCGAGCGAATGAACCGCACCCTCAAGGAGGCGACCGTCCGGCGCTATCACTAAGAGGATCCAGCTCCGCGATCACCTCGCGGCATTCCTCGTTGCCTACAACTTCGCCAACCGATTGAAGACTTACAAGGCTTCACACCCTATGAGCGAACAGCAAAGCTTGGACGGACAATCCCGGGCGATTCAGATACGATCCAATCCACCTCACATCGGAACTGAACAACTAGTTGCGGTGACTCGGCTTGTCCCCGTGCGCCCTCGCTGTGTTGTCAGGCCCATCGCGACTTTCGAACAGGATTCGTTCGGCGGCGCCCGCAAGATCGTCATATTGGCCGCTTCGCAGTGACCACATGAACGCGCCGAGCGCTATGGCGCCGAGCGCGAGCGCAACGGGAATCAGGAAGAAGTAATCTGTCATCGGGCTTTCTCCATCGCAAGTGCCCGGCCGGAGATATCGCCAGCGGGCGCGCGCCCGCGCGGCTCTTTGCGCGAGCGCCAGCCCTGCAGTCGCAGGGCATTGGCGATCACGAGCAGTGACGAGGTCGACATCGCCACCGCCGCCACCAGCGGTGTCACATGGCCGAGGATCGCGATGGGCACTGCAATGGCATTGTAGCCGATGGCGAGGATGAGATTCTGGCGCACGAGCTGCCGCGCATTGCGCGCAACCGCAATGGCCTGCGCCACGGCGAGAAGACTGTCGTGCAGGAAGACGAGGTCGGCGGCATTGCGTCCGACATCGGCGGCGGTGGCCGGAGCCATGGATGCATGGGCGGCGGCGAGGGCAGGCGCGTCGTTGAGACCGTCGCCGACCATCAGCACGCGGTGTCCTGCCTCCATCAGATCAGCGATGTGTTTCGCTTTGTCCGCGGGCGAGACGCCGGCGCGGTAGGCAAGTCCGAGGTCCGATGCAAGATGGCGTACCGGTTCGTCTCGGTCGCCAGACATGATCTCGACGCGGCATCCTTGATTGGACATGGCAAGCACGGCCTCGCGGACGTCCGGGCGAAGATCGCTATCGAAACGGAAGGTCGCGCGCAGCCGCCCGTTCTCGGAGAGGACAACGCCGGTGGTGGCCGACTGTTCGGCTGCCGCCGTCAGCGCCCAGTCCGCCCGGCCCAGCCTGTAGGTCGTCGTGCCGATGGTGGCCTGCATTCCAGCGCCCGGCTGCTCTGAAAGATCGTTCAGCGCCACAGGCGTGACGGCATTGTCGCGTCCCGCGGCGACCAGCGCGCGCGAGTAGGGATGACGTGAATGGGCCGCGATCGAAGCGGCGATCGCCAGCGCCGCGAGATCGATGTCATTGCGATTCATGAGCCGGAGCCGATCCATGGTCAGCGTTCCAGTCTTGTCAAAGATTACGGTGTCGACTTTGGCGATGCGCTCCAACGCGCCGCCGTCCTTGACTATGACGCCGCTCTCGAACAAATGCCGCGCGGCAACGACCTGCACCATGGGCACGGCAAGGCCGAGCGCGCAGGGGCAGGTGATGATCAGCACCGCGATGGCGATGGTTGCCGCGCGATGCAGGTCGCCTTCCACGATCATCCAGCCGATGAATGTCAGGAGTGCGGTGACATGCACGACCGGCGCATAAAGCCGCGAGGCGCTGTCCGAAACGCGCCGGTAGACCGAGCGCCCGGCTTCGGCCGCTTCCATCATTCGTACCATTTCGGCGAGAAATGAATCTTTCGCGGCAGCCGTCGCGACGATGGTGAGCGGGCCGGTCAGGTTCAGCGTACCCGCGGACAGCGCCGCGCCCGGTGCAACCGGCTGCGGCAGGCTCTCGCCGGAGACCAGCGCGCAGTCGATCTCCGATTGTCCTGTTTCGACGCGGGCATCGACCGGCACGCGCTCGCCCGCCGCCAGCAGGATGTGCATATTCGGCCGGATCTCGTTCACCGGCAGATAGGCGTGGGTGCCGTCGTCCTGCACCACGAGCGCGCCGCGCGAGGACAGGCGGGCCAAGCCTCGGACAGCGGTCCGTGCGCGCTCGCGCATCATGTGATCGAGCGTGCGGCCGATCAGGAGAAAGAACAACAGTGATATTGCGGCGTCGAAATAGGCGTGCGCTTCATGATGGAACGTTTCGTAGAGGCTCATGCCCAAGGCAAGCAGCACGCCGATGGAAATCGGAACGTCCATATTGGTCTGGCCATGGCGCAACGCGCGCCAGGCGGAAGAAAAGAATACGCGGCCCGAATAGATCAGCGCGGGGAAAGCGATCAGCGCGGAGATCCAATGAAACATGTCGCGGATCGGGGCGTCCGCGCCGGACCATACCGACACTGACAGCAGCATGATGTTGCTGGCGGCGAAACCTGCCACCGCAAGCGCGCGGATCAATTCTTTCAGTGTCTCCTCGGTCTTGTCCGTGCCCGCATCGTGAAGGTACGCGTCGTAACCGATTTTGTTGAGTGTCTCGATGAACGGTGCGGGCGGTTTGTCCGCCTGCCAGCGAATTGCGACCCGCTTGGAGGAGAGATTGACCCGCGCTTTTTCCACGCCGGGAAGCGCGCCGAGGGCCACTTCGACCTTCTGGATGCAGCCGCCGCAGTGAATACCCGGCACCGAGAGGTCAGTCTGGCGGACGCCGTCGCCGATGATACGGCTCGCGAGCAACACTTCCTCATTCGCGGTGTGGGGATCGGCCATCGCGAGAGCGAGTTCAGCGCTGGGCGCACAACAACTCATCGGCACTCCGTTTCTGCACTTCGCCGGCATTCCGCCGGCGGCGTGTCGTTATATTGCGGCTTCGACCGCCATCGCGCTATAGGCGTGCCAGGTGCCGTGCCCGAGCAGGGGAAACACGATGATCAGGCCCAGCATTCCAGTGGCAAGGGAGAGCAGGAACAGTGCAAGCGCAATGGCACCCCAGGTCAGCATCACGGTCAGGTTGTTCCAGACCAGCGCCATACTCGAGCCCATGGCGGTGAGGGCGTCAACGCGCTTGTCGAACATCATGGGAATTGAAAACGCGCTGATGGCAAACGAGAAGGCCGCGAACAGTCCGCCGACGGCGCTTCCGACAATGAGCATCGCCCAGCCGACCGGCGTGGTGAATAGCATCGGTGCGATATACTCGAGGCCGGGAAACGGCACCAGGCCGAAAAACAACGCGTAGATGATCACCGCCGCGCGCATCCATGTGATCATCAAAAGGCACAACAGGACGCCCACGAACAGGATCTGTCCGCCGCATCGCGGCCTGACGAAGATCATGTTCGCGAGATTGACGGGCAGGCCGGCGGCGAGGCGGCGGCTTTTTTCATACAGGCCGATTGCGAGGATCGGGCCCACCACCATAAAGCCGGCGAACGCAGGAAATAGGATGTAATCCCACTCTAGGCGAAACAGGCCGTCGACAATCGCAACGGACGCGAGAAAGATCATCAGGCCGTAGCTCAGGCTCGTCATCGGCTGCACGGTCAGGTCGTGCCAGCCTTTCGTAAGCCATGTGAAGGCATCGGCGGGAACAAGTAAGCGATGCCAGCGGTTTTTTGTGGGAAGCGGAGGCAAGACGGTCGGGATCATGGTCATGTCGATCATTCCACCTGCGCTTTGGTTGTCATGGAGGGTTTAGATGAACACGACGAGGTCGCCGCGCTGAAGCTATTGGTGCCGTTGCCTTCGCCGTGCGGGAGATGAGCGACGCAGTCCGGCTGTGAGGATACAGCCACGTAAAGCAGATGCGCATTGGCGGCGGCAAACACGATCAGTCCGATGCCGATCGACAGCCAGACAATGGACTTCGCCTTCCACCCACCATGGGATGCCGCCGCGCTGCTCATGGGGCGGGCATCCTCTCATCGAAAAGGTAGAGCGCCAGGATCTTGCGATCGAGCGGTGTCAGGCGGCCCTCCCATGACGGCATGTGGCCCTGCCGCCCATTCCACAGCGTGTTCGTGATCGTCTGCACGTCGCCGCCGTAGATCCAGAACTTATCGGTCAGGTTCGGTGCGCCCACGTCGCTGTTGCCCTTAGCGTCCTCGCCATGACATGTGGCGCAATTGGCAGCGAATATCTCCTTGCCAGCGTCCACATCGCCGGGCTTTGCGGTCTTCGCGGTGGATGGATCGGAGAGCGAGCGCACGAAGGCCACCACTTCGTCGATATCAGCTGGCTGGAGAATCTGATCATGGCCGAAAGCCGGCATCTGCGAGGTGCGGCTGTCGGGATGCGGCGAGTTGATGCCGACGCGGATGGTCTCGGCAATGGCGTCCGGATCGCCGCCCCACAGCCATGAGGTGGTGGTCAGGTTCGGGAAGCCGTGGCCACCCTGCGCGTTGAGCCCATGGCACGCGGCGCAATTGTCGCCGAACACGGTGCGGCCGGTCTGACGCACGATGTTCATCAGCGCAGGATCGGCTTGAATCTCCCGAAAGCTTTTGGCCTCGATCTGCTTAGTCCATGCGCTGCGGCCGAAGGCGGCTCGCTTCAGCGAGTCCTGTACGATGTTGCGTTGGTCGAGGCCGAGCAGTCCTTTGGTGTAGCTGACGCCGAGTGGCCACGCGGGCATCAACACCCAGTAGCCGACCGAAAAGACAAAAGCAATCAACAGGAAAAAGTACACCGCGCGCGGAACGGGTGTGTTCAATTCCTTGATGCCGTTCCACTCGTGCCCGGTCGTGAGATAACCGGTGTAGTAGTCGCGTTCTTCTACCGCCATGGTCCATCCTCGTTGTGCAGGACCGACTTCGCGGCGCGATCGAACGTGTTTTTGTTCGACGGCCAATAGGCGTAGACGACGGTGATGATCGAGAGTGCGATCAGATAGAACAAGCCGAACGACTTCGAGAACCACACCAGCGTACCGTGTCCGAGATCCATGATCACCTCGCAGCTTTTGCGACGGATTTGTGCGCCGCGTCGGTCAGGTGGCCGAGCACCTGGAGATAGGCGACCAGGGCGTCCATCTCGGTGAGTTCGCCAGGCCTGCCGTCGAACGCGCGGACGTTGGTGGCCTTGCCGTAGCGTTGGGTGACGCCATCGGCGTAGGGTGATTCCGGCGCGGCCTGGCCGTAGGCGTCCTTGCTCGCATTCGCGATCATGTCGTCGGTGTAGGGCACGCCGACGGCGCGCTGGGCCTTCAGGTGCGCGCCGAGGTCATCGGTGCGCAGCGTCGTTTTCAGCAACCACGAATAGGCGGGCATGACGGAAACGGAAAGCACATCGCGCGGGTTGTTGAGGTGCGCGACGTGCCATTCGTCGGAATATTTGCTGCCAATGCGTGCGAGGTCCGGTCCCGTGCGCTTCGAGCCCCACAGCATCGGATGGTCGTATTTCGATTCAACCGCGAGCGAGTAGGGGCCGTAGCGTTCGACCTCATCGCGCAGGGTGCGGATCATCTGGGAATGACAGGCGTAGCAGCCTTCGCGGATGTAGATGTTGCGGCCCGCCAGTTCGAGCGGCGTGTAGACGCGCATGTCGGGCGCATCTTCCACCGTCTGGTGGATGGTGAAGAGCGGCGCGATTTCTACGAGGCCGCCGATGCTGGCCACAAGGATGATGCCGAGAGTGAGGCCGATGGCTTTGCGTTCGAGCCGATAGTGCAGTCCGAACACGGCTTACTCTCCCGGTTGAAGGACGGTCCCGCCGAGCACCGGCGATGGCATGTCGGTTGCAGATTCATGCACCTTGCGAATGCCGGTTCTGATCGTCATCCAGATGTTGTAGGCGCCAACGATCGCGCCGATCAGGAACAGCAGACCGCCGATGGCGCGCGCGATGTAGTAGGGATGCATCGCAATCAGCGAGTCGACGAAAGTATAAGCGAGGGTGCCGCTCTCATTGTAGGTCCGCCACATCAGCCCCTGGATGATGCCGGAATTCCACATGGCGAAGACGTAAACAACGGCGCCGGCAAGGGCGAGCCAGAAATGCACCTCGACGAGCCGCGGCGAATACATGCGGTCGCGTTTCCAGAGCCACGGCACGATGGCATAGATCGATCCGAACGTGATCATCGCCACCCATCCGAGCGCGCCGGCATGGACGTGGCCGACGGTCCAGTCGGTGTAGTGGGAAAGCGAGTTGACGGGTCGGATGGCGAGGAATGATCCTTCGAAGGTGGTGATACCATAGAACACCGCCGCCACCATCATGAAGCGCAGCGTCGCATCGTCCCGCACCTTGTCCCATGCGCCGTTCAGCGTCAGCAGCGCGTTAGCGGCGGACGCCCACGACGGAATCAGCAGCATTAGCGAGAACGTCATGCCCAGCGTCTGCACCCATTGCGGTAACGCCGTGTAGTGCAGGTGATGCGAGCCCGCCCACATGTAAAAGAAGGTGATGCCCCAAAAGCTGATGATCGACATCCGGTAGGAATAAATCGGCCGTTTGGCGCGTACCGGCACGAAGTAGTACATCATGCCGAGGAAGCCGGCGGTGAGGAAGAAGGCGACGGCATTGTGACCGTACCACCATTCGGTCATGGCATCCTGCACTCCGGAGAACAGCGAGTAGCTCTTGGCGCTGCCGAACGAGACGGGGACGGCGAGGTTGTTGACGATGTGCAGGATCGCGATCACCAGGATGAAGGCCATGTAGTACCAATTGGCCACATAGATGTGCGGTTCCTTGCGTCGTGCGAGCGTGCGCAGATAGATGGCGAAGTATACGACCCACACCACCAGCAGCCAGATATCCGCGTACCATTCTGGCTCCGCGTATTCCTTGGACTGGGTGATACCCATCATGTAGCCAGTAACGGCGAGCACACAGAACAGATTGTAGCCGAGCAGAACGAACCACGGGCTGAGCTGATCGGGCAGGCGCGCGCGCGAGGTCCGCTGTAGTACGTAGTAGGATGTGGCGATCAGTGCGTTGCCGCCGAAGCCGAAGAGCACGCTGGTGGTGTGAACGGGACGCAGCCGCCCGAAGCTGGCCCAACCGGCATCAAAAGTGAAGTCGGGCTTCACCAAGAGCCACGCCACCCAGTCACCTATAAAGAGGCCGAACACGACCCATATCATCGCGAGAACAATGCCGAATCTCGTCGGATCGTCGTAATAGTGGTTGAGGCGTTCGTCGCCGGGTTCAGGATCGTAGTAAACCGAAATGACTTTGAATATCCCGGCAAGCGCTGCGACCCCGATGAGCGCCCCGTGAATGCCGAGCGGATCGTCCTTGCCTGCTATGCCAAATATCAATCCACACAGCGCGAGCCCGAGCAGGATCAATAGCGCGTATTGACGTTCAGCCTTGGTCAGTTGTCCGATCATTGTCTTGCTGCCTTCCAAAACCGGAATTCCGATTTGGTCCGCATTGAAAACTCAAAGGTCAGGTCAAATCGCCTGGTGGGTCCGGTCGCCTGCGTCGGCCGCAGCTGCGTAGCGACGTAACGTCCAAATGGATAACATCTTGCTGACGCCTCGCTCAACGAGTCGCTACTTCAACGTAGCAAGATAAGTAACGAGGTCCGTCCGGTCCGTCGGGTTCTTCAGCCCTGTGTAGGCCATTCTATTTCCGGGAACCACCTTCTGTGGCGATTCCAGATACGCATCGAGGGTCTTCGCATCCCACACAATGCCGGACTGCTTCATCGCGCTACTGTAGCTGAAGCCAGGAGCCGTGGCCGCCTTCCTGCCAATGATTCCTTCCAGGCCCGGCCCGACGCGATTGGCATGATCCGTCGCATGGCATGCTGCGCAAGCTTTGAAGATGGTTTGTCCGTGCTCGGCGTCCTGTGCGTAGCTGAGATTCGTGGTTACTCCCGTAAGTACGAGCACCGCGATAAACACTCCGCCTTTCATTGGGAACATCCTTTTTTAGATCGGTATCAGCGGTGGCGCAGCCGCGCAACCTAACTGTTGAGGTCGTCGTCGAGTCGACGCGCGCGCATGCCTCTAACGGCTTATCGGGTAAGGACGGATGCACCGACAACAAAGAGGTCCTCTACATTCCTCCCTCGAAATCGGTGAAGGAAAGCGCAGGCGGGACTGCGGTCTAGACCGACAACCGGTACCGCTGTCGAATTTGTCGGCGCACGCGAATAATGGCTCGCCCGACACCACCTCGGCGTAGGGTTCCGGCTCTTTGTTGTCCCAGTACTCGTTCCGAAACGAGTCCCTGCTTGCCGTCTTGATGCGTGATCCGGCACTAAGCGTTAGCGGCGATACCGCCTCGAGGTTTTTGTACGCCTTCATCCTTCGATCTCCTAGCAAACAAACAAAAAGTAGGACGGCGAAAGTCGACGGTCCAATGACTTGTGGCTATGGAATCGATGCCATCGACGTTGTGCGGGAAAATAGACGGTGCAGTACAAACATATGCTTCCCGCTGATCGGGCTTAGAGGTCTCTGTAAATAGAAACGTCGATTTCGAGGAGCCATGCGGCTGGTGGCAGTCCTCCCTACAGCAGCGCGCGGCGCGGCGCGCGGGCCGCTGACGGAGCTGTTGGCGAAAATCTCGCGGGGAGGCGTCGCATCGATCCCTACAACGCCTCAATCGCGGCGACAGAAGCTCCCGTTGTCTCGCCGGGCGCCTGCCGTCGGCGCTCAGGACCCGGCACCAGCTTCCACCTCCTGATCAATCGAAGCGAGGAGGGCTGCGATTGACGCGCGCTTGTTGCCGGGCCGCGATTGAAACCGCAGTGGGTTTGTCGTGTGCTTTAGCGTAGTTGTCGCCTCCGGCGTAGGTCGCCAACAAGGGTGGGCAATGGCCTAAGCGCGTCTTCCGTCGTCGCGTTAGGCGCCTTCGGATTCAAAATAGGCCGATCAGCGCGCGTTTGATCCGGCAGCGACCTCACCTCAGCCTCCGCAGTCGGCCTTGGCTCAGCCTTTGGCAGAGATGGAGGGGAGGCGGAAACGCCGTCATCCGCGTTCGACCTAAACTCTATAGGGGCCGCTCCGGCGACAGGGTGCCGCGTCCGTGCTCGGCGCCGCCCATCTCGCAGGCGGTATGGCGTCCGCATAAGCAGTATCGACAGAAGTCTGCGCTTCGACAGTATCGGGTTCGCCCAACTCGAGTAGCACGGCTGGGGTAGCGTTTGCCGCGGCGTCGACCTCTACCATGGAGGGTGGGGGGATCGTGCCATCGGGAGAGAGGCGGAGTCCGCCGAGCGCCGGTTTCGAAATTCTTCATAGGTCGCCTTATTCGGAGCATCCTTATAGTAGGTGATCTTCCGCACCATGAAGCCCGGCCCTATGTCTGCCTTTCCAACTCTGTTGCGTTCGTGGCCCGGCACTGGCGCGCTGTTTGATTGCCAATGGGTATCCTACACTGGGACCCTCTCCGGCCTCGAAGCGTCCAAATTCATTGAAGAACGTGTACACCACGACAACATCGCCTACCGGACGGATTCAGCTTGTCGGCGTCGCGGCCGCGATCGTTGCGGGTCTGGGCGTCTGTTACCTGCGCCGCATGCTTGGTGATGTCACACCAGGTCTTATACGTGTTGAGGCAGTGGAGCTAGCGCTCAACGATGAGCTGTGGTTGCTGATCCATCCGGATATCCGCAAGTCAGGACGAATATACGCATTCATGACGCACTGCGTGAAGTCGATCAAAAAGCTACGCGATTGATCGAGGGCTTTGGGGAACGACTTTGGCTCCGCCGATGTGGCCGAGATCACCGCGGCTTCGCTTCTACCCCGACAGCGTAGCCTTGAAGGTGATTTCGATGAGCTGTTCAGGAAAGGCCAGTCTCGTCACGCCGATCAGGTTACTGGCGCACTGAGGTCGTGCCGCGCCGTAGGCCTCCTTGTGCGCCTTGCCCGCCGCGGCGAATGCGGCGTCGACATCGAGGACATAGAGCGTCTCCTCGACGACATTGTCCAGCGTTGCCCCGAAGCGCGCCAAAAGCTTGACGGCATTGGCGTAGATCGCACGCATCTGCTGTTCCATCATCGAGAACTCGGCCGGCTTGCCGGATTCATCGAGAGAACCAGGCGCGATCAGGTTTCCCTTCTCGTTGTGGCTGAGCTGGCCAAAGACATGGAGCTCTCTCAACTTGTTCAGCTTATCGGTGTGATTATGGAGGGTATCGTCCAGGGCTTCGGAAAGATCACTGGCAATTTCGGCCCGGGCCTGCTCATCGCTTTCGATCGGTTCGCTTCGGTCAAGGCTAGCATCAGCAATATAGTCGAAGTACTTTTCGCGAGCGCTTTGAAGGGCCGCGCCCTCAAGCGTGGCATTCCTCGCAACCGGATCACGCGGCACGGCGAGCGGCAATAACCATCGTCTATCGACTCTATGGCGAAAGGTGATTTCCCTCGCCGGCGTTGCAAAGTCATTCTCCAACGCATCGTCGTACCGAAACGTCCAGTGCGGCGACCGAGACGCGATGCCGGATTGAGAAGCCGGGAGACTCGAGATGCAAAGCAACGACGTAATTGAAGTCGTCCCGCTCTCGGGGGGCAGCGAAGTTATCTTGTTCCTGGATGTAACTCCCGTTCTTGCGGGCAACTGCGGGTGTATTGGTGGAATTGGGCGGCCGTCCGGAACCTATCAATCGGTGAGAGCCACGTTGTCCTGTACGTGAGGAGGGTTGAGATCCCAGTTGTTGGCGAAGGGAGCGAAAGTGGCGATCAGCGGACGCCGCAGGGAAGTCGTCGCCAAAGTCATTCGACCGATGCAAACCGGGAGCGCCGAGATGCACGGCATAGCGTCTGATGTCGCGACGGCCGACGGCTGCGCCGCGACGCTCGAACAGGCTCTTGCCGCTCTCGCCGGCCTTGATGTCCTTGTGAACAACGCCAGCGCGGTGCAGGTCGGTCGTCGGGAGAACACGGACGGAGCCCGAGCTGCAGGCCCTAATCGACGTGACCGCACCGATCCTGCTGACGCGGGCGGCACCGCTAGTGATCCGCAACAGCGGCGACGCCATGATGGTGAATGTTTCCTCCGGTATCGCGCCGGTCGGCGCGCCGTTCTACGAGACCTATGCCACGCTAAAGGCTCGGCTTGCCTATTTCGGCGAACCGCCGCGGCGCGAGTTGAAAAGGGAGGGCATCCATGTCCTCTCTATCCCGGCGAGACGGATATGCAAATGATGAAGTCAAACCCCGCCGGGCCCGAACCTGGCTTTACGCGCCAACCGGCCTCCGCCGTTGCCGACGCCATCGCAGAAGGCATCGAAATCGGCGTCCGAGGTGATCCGTAGCGGCCGGGTCCCGGCTCGGATGATCGCGCTCAATCGCGAGAACCCGGTTGCGGTCGATGAGCGCTTGCTCGGTTTGAAGCCGGCGCTAGAGGAAGCGATAAAAGATCATTCGGCGCCTTGAGCGCCAAATAGTTCAAACATGGAGTGCAATTGTGATGCTGCAAAATGGCGATGTCTTTCCCTCTCTTACCTTTGCTCGCGTCGGTGGCGGCGAAATCCATTTGCCTGCCGATCTCGCCGGTTGGTTCGGTGTGGTCCTATTCCACCGCGGTTCCTGGTGTCCGTACTGCAATGCTCAGCTTGCCGCTTTTGCGAGAGCGGCGGACAAATTCGCTGGGGAACGCCTCAAGGTCGTCTCTGTATCGGTAGACGATCGGGAAAAGTCGGAGATGCTCGTCGAAAAGCACAAGCTCAATTTCCCGGTCGCTTACGGCGCCAACGCGCGAGCGGTTTCCGCAGTCACCGGCGCCTTCGTCAATGACGATCCCGTCTGTCTCCAGGCAACTGGCTCGTCCTCAATCCCGAAGGCCGGGTGGTGACGGCCGTGTATTCGACCCGCGCGATCGGCCGTCTGATGCCCGACGATGTGCTCGGATTTGTCCGCCACCTCAAATCTTTGGCAAAGAACTGACGAGCAGCGGCCGATTAGCGGGAGCTCGATGAATGGCACAGCCGATTCTAGAGCCGCGCAGCCGCGTTATCGATGCGGAATCGTGCCCGGGAGAGTTCGGCGGGGGAAAGCCGGGTCGGCACCGGGGCACGGTGCTGGCCGCCTGCGATCGCCGCGGCCTGCGGGAGTGAGGCCCGCGGGCCTTGAATGGGATACGTATGCTATCGGATCGATTGCGGATCGGCACGCGCAAAAGCGCAATGGCGATCACCCAGACTGAGGAGATCGCACGACGCCTGAAGGCCGTCGGCACCGAGGTCGAAATCGTCAAGTTCGAGACCACGGGCGATATCGACCAGGTTGGCAAGCTCTTGCCGCATGGCGGCAAAGGTGGGGCCTTCGTGGCGCAGATTCGCGAGGCGGTGCTTAGCGGAAGGCTCCACGCCGCGATGCATTCGCTTAAGGACGTGCCGGGCAATGAGGACACGCCCGGGCTTGTGATCGGCGCGACGCTCTCGCGCGATCCGCCCGGCGACGTCCTGGTGCTGCGGCCGGGCACCTCGGTCGACGAGCTCAAACGCACGCGTGGCAAGGGATTCGAGATCGGCACCAACTCCGTCCGCCGCGCGGCCTATGTGCGGCGGCTGTTTCCGGAGATCGAGGTCATCCATTTCCGCGGCGCCGCCGACAGCCGCGTGCGCAAGCTTGACCAGGGCGCAAAGCAGAAGCTGCCAGATGGCGGTGAGGTGGGGCCTGCGGATGCGTTGATCATGGCGCGCTCAGGCGTTGAGCGCGTCAGGCTTACGAGCCGGATAGCGTACGAATTTTCGATTGCCGAGATGCTGCCGGCAGTGGGGCAGGGGATAATCGCAGTCGAATGCGCCGCGCGCGATTTCGAGACGCGCCGTATCCTGTCAGCGATCGACGATGCGACGACCCATGCGTGCGCCGACGCCGAGCGCGAGGTGCTATGGGTGCTCAATGGCCATTGTAACTCGCCGATCGCGGGATTTGCGGAAGTCACGGGCGCGGAGATGCAGCTCGCCGCATCCGTGCTCGATCATGCGGGCGGTCGGATCATCGAGGCCTCGCGTGTTGGCCGAGCAAGCCGCCCGCGCGAACTCGGCCGCGCAGTGGGAATGGAGCTGCTCGCCAGAGGTGCTGCCGAGATTATCGAGCGCGGCCGGCCGGTGTGATGGAGCGCCGTTGCGGGAACGAAACCACGAAGCAATCCAGAGTCACAGGTGAGACTCGGGATTGCTTCGCTTCGCTCGCAATTACGGCCGGACAACGACGAGCGCCAACCGCAGCTGGTGACGGAACTTGCTTGGCTAATTCCCAACGAATTGGTTTGGCGCTTTGCCTTCTCAGGTTGCCCGAAGGACGTAAGAGAGCAGATAGATGCTTCGAGGAGACTCGACATCGATGAAGTCATCCTTGCCATTCCATCCGCAGATCTGTTCGCGTTCCGCTGTTAAGCAATCGTACCATTTCGAGGCCTGCTGATCGATGCCGGGTATAAAGATCCGGAGAGTGGCGCGGCGCTGGCAAGAGCGAAAGAGAGTCTCAACCTTCTACGAGCAACGTGATTTCCGTTAGCCTCAACCACAGGAACGGTGAAATCTGCGTCGCAGCCAATCCCCGCCTGACGCGAGCGGCTTTTCGGGGGGCAGCACGTCAAAGTCTCATATTCGAGCGCAACGAACTGGAAAGCGAGTCGCAAAGCCATGCCGCATTGTTGGTCTTGCTGAAACATCCGACCTGGCCGGGCGCTCGGCAACGGCAATGGAGCGCACCTCGAGACCCTCGCGCCCCATTTGCGAGGCCACGCGGCATGGGAGGGCTTCTCCGCATCCGACCGCGGCAAGAAGCGGGGCCCATTGCGGGCGGCGCTGGACAAGATTGCAGACCGCACACGCGGCCTAGAAGGTGGCATGGGCTGCACCATCGAAGACTAATAGCGGGCTTGTGGGGTTAAGCCGTCCCAAGGAACTACCGTTCCTTGAAGGGCGGCGCGACATGAGACCGAGTGATTCTGCCGGGACTCTCGGCGGATTCAGACGAAAAACGCCTCGCGGCAGTAGCTCGAACTAATCATTCATCCGCCCGGAGACATCGACTGAAATACTTCGTCGCGCAGATAGAAGTGGTGGAAGAGAGCCGCGGCTGCATGCACGCCGGCAACCCAGAGGATGGCGTTGCCGAGGGTGGTGTGTAGTTCCATGATCAGCTGCCCTAGGCGATGCGCCTTCGCGATCTGGGGAGCGATGTCGAATCCGGGAAGGGTGACGGGAATCCCCAAGAGCCAGGTACCAAGCACCGCCGTTATTGGAATCGCGGTGAGGAGCGCATAAAGCGCGAACTGGACGAGTTTTGCGGCCGCAGCCATCCATCGCGGCATCGGCTGCTTCACGGGCGTGCTGTCGATCAGCCGCCATAGCAGCCGCAGCACGACGACAATGAACACGAGCACCCCAAGCGTCTCGTGAATCCGGCGGAGCCCGTCCGCGCCGGCGGAATAGAGCGAATCGGGGTCGCCCTTGCTCACCACGTAAGCGGCGAGAACCAGCATGACGGTCAGCCAATGGAAGGCCTGGGCACCGGCGCCGTAGCGAGAGGAAGTGCTGCGCAAAGCGACTACTCCGATCTTGAGCCCGCCGCAGCGGTTGATGAACAGTGGCGGCGCGTCGCCAGAGATTTGAGTGCTTGGTAAGCTGGCTGGTCTCCCCAGCGCCCAACTTTAAATTATGACAAACCCATCGCCCAAGCGTACTCCATCGGTGTCCGAGCGTCCGGCACTCTTCAGCCCGGACTGCAAGAGGAGATGATCATCGCAGCGGCCGCGGAGATTGTGGGCATTCGCCAAAGGATCAAATAGTGGTTCATGTCCCTTTCAAGCACGATCCTCGATCGCGTCGCGTGCTTGCTCTTCCGGAATGACGGGCGTTGCCGGCATGGGCGGGCGCCCGGCCCAGCACCGGGCATAGGGCCAGAAGCGGCAGGCGCGCCCATCGCCGGGGCAGGCCCGGCAATCGGCGGTCGCAGAGGCCGCATCCCGGCGGCAGCGGGGGGACGCGGGGGACTGCCGCCGGGAGCGCCGACGCCGGGCGGGGGTGGGGATTCCCGGCGTAGCTTGTGCCGGCCCTTGCGGCGCCGGCGGAGTGGAGAAAGGGTTGGTGCCATCGAGCGCGGGACCGTCACTGTGGCCCATCATGTCGGCGCTCTTCGGCTTCTGCGGCCGATCATCGCGAACCTTCATGGGACCGGCCGCCGGCAGCATCTCGCCCATGGCATTCGCCTGGAACAGCGAGCACGCTTCGAGCAACAGCGGATGGCGGACCGACGACATGCCTTCCAGCGGCGCCGAGGATGAAACCGATGTCGCGGTGGCAGTCTCGATCACCAGCACGAGCAGCTTCAATTCGCTTGCAATGGTGTTCCGCTCGCCTTCATCCATCTTCGCAGCAAAGTTCGCAGAGAACTTGTCATCGAGCCGGACGGCGCGGCGGCCCGACCTGAAAGATCGCTCGAAACCCAGCCGTCCGGGTTTTCCGTGACGGCGGCGCCATCTTCTTGCACAGTTGTAGCCGGTATAAACGAACAGCTCATGCTTACTGTTCTTCAGGATGGGCATTGGATTGCCTGTTCAGTCGTGCAGAGGGCTGTTACTGAGCTTTGCGACTAGGGCGCGTACTAAAGGCGTAGATGTCAGTTTCTAATGGCCAAGCGGACAGATCGCGATCAATTTGAAACTTTACCTCTCGTGACCCAAGGGCGACGTGCGCATGACCGAGGAACGCTAAATCTCTCAATACATGTTGACGAGCGGCGGCTCGAGGGAGCCGCACGCTGCCAAGCTTTCGTGTCACCACCGGTTGTAGTCACTCCAGCCGTAAGAGAAGTCGGGGTAGTAATAGGTCGGATAGCGCCAATATGAATTATAGGTCGGATAGCGCCAGTACGAATTATAGGTGGGATAGTCCCAGTACGAAGGATAGGGATAATCATTCGGCGTGCGTTGCACGCCGCGCGTCCCCCGATCCCGCCGCACCCGATAGCGCACGTCCGTCTTTACGGCTGCTACCGCCGCCTTGATCGACGTGCCATTGATCGGCGCAGCAGACGATTTGGCCGTGGTGGCAACTGCGATAGGAACGGCAATTGCGAGCACAATCGCAAGGCTGCGGACTTGAATCTTCATGGTAGCTCCTGTTCGTGTAAAAGATGACTCCCACCACCCGACGAGAATGACCTTGCAACGCCGGCGAGGGAAATCATCTCTCGCCATAGAGTCGATAGACGATCGTTATTGCCACCGAGCCGCGTGATGCCGTAGCGAGCTATGCCACCAGCCGTATCTGCAGAAACTTCTAAACTCGTTGTCGCCCTTGGACCAATCGAGGTTGCGCGTGCCAATGCGCCGCCGTCCTTGACCATGACGGCGCTCCTACAGCGGATTTGTCGTGCGCCACGTCGCCGACCGGATGCCGGACCGATGTAAGAGAGGGAAAGACATCGCCATTTTGCAGATAGGGCAGGATGCCTACAGAGAAAATTTCAGAAAATCCGGAACTGCATGGGTAACGACCAAGCTGTTCTTGCACACTCAGGTCGTCTGGTGGCACGAAGCCAAGTCCCCCGACCCGCCACTCGATCCGAGCTGACCCGGACACGTTACGTCGCCTCTTGGCCCTTCAGAGACCTGACAACAGCCGGTCACTACGTCTGCTGTTCAGCGTAGACCGGAAGTGACGGCTTGGCCGCCAAAAAAACTGCGCTCATGACCCGTTGCGGAAGCGGTGGGCTTGAGGGGCGCGCTCCCTACACCTTCGTATCATTCCCTGGCCCCTTTGGATGGCCGGCGCATTACCCACGTACAATTGAGCGGCTGACCGCGATCGTCCTAGGCTGTACGCGTAAGAAAAGCGGACAGACCCATGCAGTGCGACGGTGGAAAAGGATGATCGACGAACGGCGACGATAGTACCAACAGGAGACTACGATGCCCCATTGCTCCGATAATCTTAGATCTGGCAGTGCCGCGCGATGCGCAGTGTGTGATGGCAAGTTTGGTCTCGTCCGGCACTACGCGTGGCGAACCCCGCTTTGTTCCAAGAAGTGCGTCGATCGTTTCAGAACCCGCAGGGAAAGTGATCGCAATTGGGTGAGCTGGCTCCAAATCACCTTCGACCAGCCGCCCGAGAACCGCGCGAGGGCTTTATGACGGTCCAGATCTCACAACGAGACAAGAAATATTTAGAGACAGCACAGACTTTGCTCCGCGCCGCCAAAAACATGACCGACTCAGCGATTGCGGGTCAGCTCAAGGCCTTGGCCGCTAACATGTCACGTTTTGAAGGGTGTCAGCTCGCGAGAAAGAAGCATGCCTCTCGAATTCTGCACCATTGAAGCGCTGAACCTGCGCCCCGGCTCCAAGGATCTGGAAGCATTCAACGTCGAGCGTGTGCGCGGCTACCTCGAGTGCAATCTCGGCTGCACAAAGAAGGAAGTGATCCACGCGCTAGGCCTGAATCAGCGCACGGTGGCCAAGGCCATCAAGATCATCCGCGCACGATCGTGAACTTATGGCCCCAGCGCGGCCAGTCACGAGCTTTTTATTCCGTCGTTACCGCCTGCAGAGCTTCAAAGTTGGGGCTGAGATACTAATTCACGATTGAATTATTATCATCATCTAATAGCAGACATGTTCTCTAACTAATGTTTGGAGCGAATATGGGCGAAGTTGTTCGATTTGTCCCAAAGTCTGAGCGCGAGCGGGCCCGTCTAATTGCAGAAGCCCGCGCGATATATGACAGCATCTTTCCGCCGGCTGATCCAGCCAGCGAGCAGCAGGACAACGCACCGATAAGTCATAAGGTCAGCGGCCCCATTGCCCATCGTAGCGACGGGGTTCTCCTGTCGTGATCAAGATCATCGCCTTGCTCTGCAGTCTCTCCTCTCCGGAAAATTGCCACGAGCAGACCGTCACCACCTCGGACTTCGCTGACGTCTCGATGCAGTCCTGCCTGATGGGCGCGCCGCAGCTTGCCGAGTGGATGAAGCAGCATCCCGCCGAGCGCCTAGCGGCGTGGCACTGCGTGATTGGCAAACAGGATAGCAGGGGAGCTTAGGGAGGAAAGCCGCTTCCACGGGTGCTTTGAAATCGCTTAATCACAATGGCTGCGATTTCAGGCCTATGCACCTGGTCTGCATCGGTCCGGCTGCCGTTGTGGCCGTTGTCCGGGTTCAGCGAGGCGTCCAGCTCATCAACTTCGTGGCCCTTGTCGTCGATGCCGTTTCGATTTGAGACAATAGCGTGGCGGCACGCTTGTCGAGATCATCGACTTTTGCGAGATTGCCGCGGTGCGAACGTCTCGTTTCTTTCGCTGGACGAAATTTTGGCAAGCAAATCGGCAAAGTTTATCATTTTGCCTCCCAGTGCCGCCGTCGCCTGTGCCCCAGGAACGCTGGCGAGCGCCACCGGAGGCACTTGCGTGATGTGGATTGTCATTCGGCGTCCAAAATTTGCACGCCGATTGACACGCCGGCACGAACTGTACTTCTTCCACTTCGGAATGATCGTTCGCGGCTTTTCACAACTGACGTCGCGAGCAAAACAACTGCCGCGGCGACAATCCGTGCCGTCGGGCTCCTGAACAAACCGAGCCGACGCTCGCCACGATCTCCGCAACGATCCGCGCCTTGTCCTCGTCGCTCCACCGCCGCCGACGCCCCAGCTCCGGTGAACACCTCAAGCCGTCGTAGTGTGCACACCGGTGGCAAGTTTCCAGCCAGCGACAGCGTAGGCCGCGCTTCCTCGCGGCGTAGCGTCCCTTCGCACAGCCGATCCACAGCCGTTTTGATGGTCAGCACCCCTGTGACAAGGTGTGCTTTCGATCTCGACGATGAGTTCTCACCGATCCGGCAGCACCCTCATCGGCACGCCGAGAGCGCGTCCCATGCGCTCGGCGGGGACCACCGTGCGTTCCGTGGTCTGCCAGTCAGCAAACAGGAGCATGGCTGTCGCGCGCGACAATGCTCAGCTCCGCCTCGCGCGTTGGTAGCTCCAAACAAGGCGGAGACGATTGAGGGGCGCCCGCTATGGGAAGTCAGCCTTGACCTTCGATCTTTGGAGGTCAGCAGGAGTCTGTTTCATCACCCGCGGCAACCGGCAAGTGCAGAGCCAACGGAAGAGACGGGAACGCCGCTCAGTGCCGGCCAAAGGTTACACTCTCGGTTAGCGTAGATGACACAGCTGGAATTTGTTGGCCCTGCGTAGCAGCCGCCACCGCGTTTCGGGTGTTGTTGAAGACCTCCTCGATCCTCTTCGAAGAATTCATCTGCGTAAGAAGAACGGTCATCAGCTGACTATGTAGTTTATCCGATTCTTCGACGACCTGGCCGGCCGCTGCTGAGCTCAGGATGAGTGTGTTCTCACTCATTTGAATGGGTGCAAGTCCGTGTGAGTAAGTCCTGAAACGTCGTTCATAGGGGTTGCGGCGTGAGGCTTCGATGACTACGAGCTGGACGCGTGCTCCGGAAGTCTTGAGTTTCGAAAGGAGGAGGTCAATGCTCACACCTTGTCGACGAACATCCTCTTCATACCAGATCTTCGCATCGACTGGGATTAAATAGTTTTCACCGTCAGATTGAACGCCGAAACCTCCGAAATAGATCAGCACAATCGAGTTCAAATGTACTTTCTTGCACTTAGATCATCGATTGCGCGGGTCATGTCGCGGCGAGTCGCATTGTCAACGGCGTCCACCAGGAAGCCGTTCTTTCGAAGAGTATCTGTCAAACCTTCCGCATCGCGTGCCATTTGGGAAAGAGGAGAGTCGGCATCGGGATAGTTTGAATTACCAATCACTAGAGCTAGCCGATTCGAGTTGTGCCGATTCACCCAACGAGTTGGGCGCGCTCATGGGTTGGCCATGAGCCTTCTCCAGCCGTATTGTCTTGCCGAGGCCGGCCGAGAGCAGGCCGAGCAGGACTGCAACGCCGACCAGTATTCTGGGAACCGTCATCTCATTATGAGCTCCAGTTCAGCGTGGAAACGCTCCTCTCCGCCGTGGCGTCCTTCAGCTGCGTCGCGCCGTCCAGTAGCCCGAGCATCGCGCAGTTCCTGAGTGGCCGTTCCAGGTCCCCTGGCCGGACGTTGCGAACAATTTGCCTGCACCCGAGGCATATTTATCCTGGACCGTCACTGAAGCGCGAACCGCGCCGGATTTTGCGACGTAACCTCGAAATCTCACGAGGTTGGGATGCGTGACAATTCCGCCGGTCACATCGACAGTAAACCTGTAACTGGACTCGCAGGTTCCTCGTTGCGTTATGAAGACGAGGTCCCGGGAGCCGTCGTATGCTGAGCGTCCGTATGCTGCCGGTGCAAAGGCAATGAAGTAGCTTGTCGCTGCGATCAGAAGCGAACGCTTTGTCACCATAGTTCTCCAAACTTGGCTAAAGCAGATCATGTGTTCGAGCGTTGGCGCCAACCGAGGTAATCGCCATCAGCGGCCAAGAGTATGCTCGTAAGCGGCAGTGGCTGAGAGACCGATTGCGCTCCCCGCATAAACGGGAAGCGCCAGTTATGGGCGAGCAGATTATTCATTGGTGAAGTCTACGACCGGAAAAATGGCGAGAGTCCCCCGCGTCTTCACCGGCTCCCCGCAGGCTCACCAGTAAGCCTGACCCACTCTTGGCTTCGAGATCGTCGCCGTCAGTGATCAGTTTCCGTTGATCCTTCAGGATAGCGATGACGCCGGTGCCGAGGTCGACCACACCGTTTTTGGCAAGTGCCTCCGTGAGTCGAAGCGACAGCGGATCAAAGCAGCTGGGAAGCGTAAGCTGCCTTGCTTCGTAAGAAAATGGAAATGCTGTAACGCGCCCTGAGCGCTCCTGACTCTTCCTCATAGCGGCAGCGCTAACCGGATAGTCAGGTCGCAATCCTCATTCCTTTCTGCCGAGATCCGTCCACGATGAGCCTCTATAATACGCCGGCTTATGAGTACGCCTAAACTCATTCCAGAGTCTCTCGCGGTGAACAATGGATCGAACAAACGATTCATATCGTTTGTGTTTGTTCCTGAGCCACCACCGCAATGACGAAATGTCGTTAACATTTCGACGTCGTCAGCACGGCACGATATTTCCAGCCTTCGCGGCCGGCCGTGCACATCCTTCATCGCATCGATGCCGTTTCGCAGCAGGTTGAAAACAACCTGCTGTAGCTGCAAGCGATCTCCCCTCAGCTCCGGCAACCCTTCATCGATATAGGCACGCACGGAAATGGATGACTTCTCGAGCTCGTCACGAAACATGCCTAATACTTCCAAAATGACGCCGTCGATCCTGATGAAGCTGAGGCTCGCATGAGCCACCGTTGGCCAGCACTTCCAATCCACCCTCGATCGCAACATCGCGCTTTCCTTTGTTTACAAACCTGGTTAGCAGCTTCGACCGCCTTGGATATCTCCATTGGACATCTTGACAGCCAACAGCGGCAGGCCTCCACGCTGGTTATCAGCACAGTCCGTGGTTGTTCACCTCGTGCACGATCGAGCCGGCAAGCTCGCCCAAAGCCGCCAGGCGCGAAGCGGTCGAAAGCTCAGGCGGAGTTTCGGCAAACAACCGTTCGGCGGCCTTCCTTTCTGTAATGTCGATGACGATTCCTCAATACAGGAGATCTCCATCCTCGTTCGTCTCCGGATGACCCTCCGAGTAGACGTGACGCACCCGTATTTGTCGCGCGAGATCATCGGTTAATCGAATGTTGGCCAGAACCGCGGCAGCTTGGATTGCGATGGCGCTGAAGCTTTCGATGGAGGTTGCTCCGAAGCTCTCGCCTTGATCCGCTTCTAGGTAGATCAGATCCACTGTTTCTCCTTGATACCTTAGAGGTATCTGCAGGACGGAAAGCTCGACGCCATCAAACCTAGAAAGAACCTCGTTCATCGAAATGGGATCGGGCATCCTGGCAGCATGCTCAAGAGCACCATCGTCCAACGCAAGCCGCGAGGAGGAAAGCCGAATACCCCTCACAGCGTTCTCTGCCCAGTTCGACGTGGCGAACCGTAAAAACTGACCGTTCTGGTTGAATAGCACAGCCCCAACCGACGCTCGTGACGGCTGAAGAGCGATTCTGAGGAGCGCCTTTGCAATATCTGCTCGGCTTCTCGCCTCGAGATGAGCCAAGGTCGCTGTTTTCTCTTCTTCAACTCTTTCGCCCTGTACACTTATCGACACCGCCAATTTGGTCTCGCGGGTTTTGCGGAAGACATCATTGCTGAAGATGACTCATGAGAAGTTTCCAGGTGATCGAGCAATATCGTCGCCCTTCTCGTTGAGAGCGAGGTGTCTCGCATCCAGGATGTCACCATCCCAGAGTGCGAGCACATGCTGAAATGAAAATTGGGAATGCTGCCGATAAGGACTGGTTATCGGGCGGTAACAGCAACTCTCAATCTACAACGGCAGTCTGAAATCTTCCCGTCAGCATTTGGTGCACGCGTGGGAAGCAGTTCAGTCAATGCCCCCGGCTCGGATTTAGCTTTGCCTTCGAACGTTACCCGCCCCGCTATAGTCGATACCGCATACTGAAGTTTCATTTTGCGAGACGTCGAGCCCGACGCACCGCGCTCATGGTAGCGCTGCGAATCGGTTGATCGCGAGAGCTCGACGATAATAGGATGACCTTAGTCCAGAATCGTCGATCGCAATTACGTCATAGTTTCCAAATTTGCATGCCGAACGACACCGTCGTGCGAACGCTGCACATCCAAGACGGGATGACGGATGACGGCTTCGGATATCGCCGGAAAGCCTGGCGCGCGTCGATGTGGTTGCCCAACAGCTCCTGGAGACGCTCCTAGAGCCCGACTGCCATGATCGAGTCGCTGTTGGAAGACGAAGTCGACCCGCGTCGGATCCTGGGGATAGATCGTCGGAGCAAAGCCGCTGCTTCGCCCGAAACACGTCTAGTCCATCCGCGCAAAAGTTTCAGGTGGATGGTCAGCTTCGAGGTCGTGCTCGGTTCAATCTCTGGCATCCAGTAATCTCCCTCGTGCTCAACCCCCGTGGTTCGCGGACGTCAAAATCGGTTAAGCCGGTCAGGCCATTCGACTGCGCTGATACGTGGCAAAATGTTCCATTCAGATGCGCCAACGGCATCGAAACGATAACCGATTGTAATTGGCGAAGCTGCTACGGATGCATTGTATCACGCGATAGGCGCGCCACCGACTTTATTGAGCACTAGCCGTTGGCAATCAATCTAGAAAGAGCTCTCGACCCACACATCCGCGGCTGTCGATTTCAGGAGATCGGAAACTTGAAGGTCAGTTTCATCGCCTACGCCAATCCCACCAATTTTCTGCACGTTGCCGCGAAGCTGCTGCCGTGGCTGTGGGGGTTGACGGCGTTAGCCTTTGCGCTCGGCCTCTTCGGTGCGTTCACGGCACCACCCGACTACCAGCAGGGCGAGATGGTGCGCATCATGTACATTCACGTTCCGGCCGCCTGGGTGGCGATGCTGGCCTATACGCTGATGGCGATCTCGGCGGTCGGCTCGTTAGTTTGGCGCCATCCGCTTGCGAATGCGGCGCAGAAGGCTGCCGGGCCGCTCGGTGCCGCCTTCACTTTTACTTGCCTCGTCACCGGCTCCCTCTGGGGCAAGCCGATGTGGGGCACGTACTGGGTGTGGGACGCCCGGCTTACTTCCGTGCTGGTCCTTTTCCTGATCTATCTTGGTCTGATCGGACTTTGGCAGACAATCGAGGACACCAGCAGGGCCGCGCGGGCCGCATCGATCATGACGCTGGTCGGGTTCATCAATATTCCTATCGTCAAATTTTCGGTCGATTGGTGGAATACCCTCCACCAGCCAGCCTCTGTGTTCCGGATTGAAGGCTCGACGATCGCCGGCCCGATGCTATGGCCACTGCTCGTCATGTCGCTTGCATACACGCTTCTATTCGCGACGCTCCACGTTATGGCGATGCGCAACGAAATCATGCGGCGCCGCGCTCAGCGGCTCGCGATCATGCTGGCGGCCGTTGGCGAATCCGCTGGGGCCCGACTGCAATCGGTCGAAACTGTTTCCTGAGCGTGCGATGGCTCAGCATGGCGGGTTCATCGTGGCAGCTTATCTGGTGACGGGCACGATCCTGATCGGGACGATCGCGGCGGTCCTCTTCGACTATCGGCTTCAGCTGCATGCGCTGGCCCGCCTTGCACCAGGCCGTCTCGGCAATCGCTCATGAACGACACGCCTCCCTCGAAATTCCTCTCACCCGATATCGCGGCCACTCGGCACCGCTTGGTCCGCATTGTGGCGGCGGTCCCGAGTCTGGTTTTCCTCGGAATTGCCGCACTGCTCGCGGTGCGGCTTGGCGTCGACAACCCGTCACTCGTGCCTTCGGCCCTGATCGGCAGGCCAGTGCCGCAATTCGCGTTGGCGCCGCTTGAAGGGCTCGCCACGCCCGGGCCGCCCGGCCTGTCGAGCGCCGACCTGAAGGCAGGGCATGTGACGCTTGTGAACGTGTTCGCGTCCTGGTGTGTCGAATGTCATAGCGAGCACGAGGCGCTCATGGCCTTGTCGCGTGAACCGGCGCTGCGGCAGCATGGGGTAAAGCTTACTGGCATCATCTACAAGGACGATCCAGGGAGTGCGCGGAGCTATCTCAATGCCAAGGGGAATCCGTTCGCACAGGTCGGCATTGACCCGTCCGGCAGGACTGGTATTGATTTCGGCGTCTATGGCGTCCCCGAGACCTACGTAGTCAAAGGAAACGGGACCATCGCCTACAAGCTGGTGGGCGGCATCTCGGACGCGACGCGTCTCGCTTTGATGGCGGCAATCGCAAGCGCGCAACGGCCATGACGGCTACTTTGCTAAGTCTCGATCCATATACGACAGGTCCAACAAGTCTGATCTTGTCCGTACGCGCGGCGTCACTGGCCTGCGCCACGGGCAGGCGATCGATCGGCTCGAAGGAGCTGCACTACAGGAGCATTTTGGTCGTAGAGAATGGCGAGCGTACCATCTTTTGCAAGGTCACGCGTTCGCGGAAGTCGGCGGTAGAGGACCTTGAGACATGCTTTGGCTTGCCTTCGCAATGATGACGGCCGCGGTCTCGCTGGCGCTGCTCCGGCCGCTCTCGGCGCGGCAGCAAGAGCGTAACCCGCGCGCTTCCGACATCGCTTTCTATCGAAGCCTATTGGTTGAAACGGATGATGATGTCCGCCGAGGCTTAGTCGCGGCTGAGGATGCCGCGGCCGCGCGAGCCGAAATTGCGCGCCGGCTGCTCGCCTCCGTCGACTCCGTGCGGAAGGATCGGCCGCATGCATCGGTGCGACCGAGGCGCATCCGCGCCGTTCTGACGATTGTTGTGGTGCTGCCGTTTATCGCTCTGGCGCTTTATCTTAGGGTGGGCGCGCCTAACCAACTTGACATGCCAGCATCACGCCGGACGGGTGGAGAGTTCAACCCCACGGCTGTAATCCCCAGGATCGGAGCGCAACACGCGGCCGACCTCAACGACGGACACGGCCTCCAGGCGATCGCGGTCGAGCAAGACGGCAGCACAGAAAAAGCGAGGCAACTCTGGGAGGCGCTACGAGCGGATTCGCTATCCGACGCGCCGTGGATGGATGCTGTGCATCCGCATTTGGCTGCTATTGCCGGAGCGCCGCAGCCGGGCGTGGAGGCCGCGCGGTCCGGCTTAGACAGTACTGGCGTTGCGGCGCCGCCTCCGGAGCAGAGGGCGGAGGTGACCAGTGCGATGGTGGAGGGACTCGCTGGGAAGCCCGCGAAGGACGATCACGATCTCGACGGGTGGCTGAATTGATCAGGGCCTACGCGGTCGCGTGTAAGCAAGAGAAGGTCGAAGAGGCCGTGGCAAGTGCGCGGGTTAGGCATTCGGACAACATGAAGCGTTGGCACGCGTTGATGAGTTCGTCAAGCAGCTCGGGCTGAAAGGACAAATTGTGGCAAGAAAGAAAAGGCGCCTTCTCCTCATCGGCGCAGCTGGCATAACTTTGGCGATCGCGATGAGTCTCGTACTCTTTGCGCTACGCGACAGCATCGTCTTCTTCTACGGGCCGACCGAAATGGCCGAGAAAGCGCCGCCGTTGGGAACGCGGCTGCGCATCGGCGGGCTGGTGGAGCAGGGCTCACTGATACATGAGGGCCCGTCGACCGTCACGTTCGCGGTGACCGACCTTAAGAAGCACATCAAGGTCATCTACACAGGATTGCTACCCGATCTCTTCCGGGAAGGGCAGGGTGTCGTGGCCGAGGGCACGGTGGAAGGTCCAAGCCTCTTCCATGCCGACACTGTGCTCGCCAAACATGATGAGCGCTACATGCCCAAGGACGTGGCCGACGGGCTCAAACGGCAGGGTATTTGGCGTGACGGCGAGCAATCCGCGCAGACACAATAGAGTTGCCGTTTATGGTTCATATCAACGTCCAGGAGTGACAGGGTGATCGTCGAAACGGGACATTATGCGCTCGCCCTAGCTTTAGCGGTCACACTGCTGCAGTCGGTTCTGCCGATCTGGGGTACTCGCCGCGGCGATCTCGGGCTCGCCTCGATGGCGGTGCCTTCCGCGATTACCCAATTTGCGCTGGTGGCCTATGCCTTTGCGGCGTTGACCTACGCTCATGTGGTGTCCGACTTCAGTCTCGTAACGGTCGTTGAGAATTCGCATACCACCAAGCCGCTCGTCTACAAGATCGCGGGCGTTTGGGGCAATCATGAAGGATCTATGCTGCTCTGGGTCTTAATCCTGGCGATCTTCGGAGCCGCGGTGGCGAGCTTTGGCCGCGGCATGGCAGATGAACTGCGGGCCAATACCCTGGCGGTCCAGGGCTGGATCGCGTTTGCCTTCCTACTGTTCATTCTGCTCACATCCGACCCCTTCGCGCGCCGATTTCCCGCACCCTTCGAGGGGCAAGACCTCAATCCGTTGCTTCAGGACCCTGGCCTCGCGATACATCCGCCGCTGCTCTATCTCGGCTATGTCGGCTTCTCGATTGTGTTCTCCTTCGCGGCGGCGGCGCTGATTAGCGGCCGCGTCGATGCCGCCTGGGCCCGATACATTCGACCATGGGCACTGATCGCCTGGAGTTTCCTGACGCTCGGCATCGCGATGGGTTCTTACTGGGCCTATTACACCCTGGGCTGGGGTGGATTCTGGTTCTGGGATCCGGTGGAGAATGCCTCGTTGATGCCCTGGCTCGCGGGCACGGCGCTGCTGCATTCTGCGGCCGTCATGGAAAAGAGAGACGCGCTCAAGATCTGGACCATCTTCCTCGCGATTCTCACCTTCTCGCTTTCGCTGCTCGGCACGTTCCTGGTCCGCTCGGGCGTGCTTACCTCGGTGCACTCCTTCGCCAGCGACCCATCACGCGGCCTCTTCATCCTCGTGATCCTTATCCTCTTTATCGGCGGGTCGCTCGTTCTCTTCGTTTGGCGCGCTCCGGCCTTGCGACCCGGCGGCCTGTTCGCGCCTGTGTCTCGGGAAGGTGCGCTCGTGATCAACAACCTGATGCTGACCATCTGTTGCGGTATCGTCCTCACCGGTACCCTTTACCCTCTGGTACTTGAGACCTTGACCGGCGACAAGATTTCGGTCGGCGCGCCGTTTTTCAATCTGACGTTCGCCCCGTTGGTTCTTCCCATCCTGCTATTAATGCCGATCGGCCAGTCGCTTTCTTGGAAGCGCGGCGACTTTCTCGGCGCAGCGCAACGGGTGATGGTTGCGGCGGCGGCGGGCGTGGCCCTTTCACTAGTTCTGGTGGCGGCCCTGCGTGGCGGGCCGGTCCTCGCTCCGATAGGTGTGGGCTTGGCGGTCTATCTGATCCTTGGATCGTCCAGCGAACTAGTGTCGCGGATCTGGGCCAAAGGGCAGGCCTGGCGGGTAACTTTGGCCCGCGCGACTGGGCTTCCGCGTTCGGCTTGGGGCACGGCTATCGCCCACGCGGGGCTCGGCGTGACACTGTTGGGGCTCGCCGCAACCGGTTGGGGCGTGGAACAGATCGCGGCGGTCAAGCCGGGGCAGACGGTCGATCTCGGACCCTATCAAGCCACCATAGTCAAGCTTGAGGAGCGACAGGGCCCCAACTATTCCGAAATAGGGGTCCGTGCGATTATCAGCCAGGATGGGTCGACGGTAACAACGATTGAACCGGCCAAGCGCACGTTTCCGGTGCGCCAGACTACGATAACGGAAGCCGGCATCGTGACCCTAGGTTTCGGGCAGGTCTACATCTCGCTCGGAGACCAGCACCCGGATGGTTCTATTGATGCCCGCATGTTCTGGAAGCCGCTCGTTACGTTAATCTGGATTGGCGCGATCGTGATGGCGATCGGAGGAATTGTGTCGTTGTCCGATCGCCGTCTCAGGATCGGCTTTGCGCGTCGTGCCATTCGCGGCCGCCTCTCTGGCGATCCTGTAGCGCCGCAGCCCGCAGAATGACCGCGCTCCGTCGCTTTCTCATCCTTTTGGTCGTGTTCGCGGGGCTCGCGCCCGGTCTGGCGAGCGCGGTTCAGCCCGACGAGATCCTCGCCGATTCAAAGCTCGAAGCGCGCGCGCGGGGAATTTCCGTTGGGCTGCGCTGTCTTGTCTGTCAGAACCAGTCGATCGACGATTCGAGCGCGGAGCTTGCGCGGGATCTCCGGCTACTGGTTCGCGAACGTCTGAAGGTGGGCGACAGCGACGCGCAGGTGCGCGATTTCCTGGTGCGGCGCTATGGAAATTTCATCCTGTTGAAACCGCCATTCGACTCGGAAACCGCCCTACTCTGGGGCACGCCGGCCCTCCTGTTTGTGGCAGGCGCGATCCCGCTTCTTCTCGGACTGCGCCGCCGCAGGCGGTCCCCGCCGCCTGATCCGCTGAGCCAAGCCGAGTGCGACCGGCTCGCGTTGGTATTGAACGCCGATATTTCTTCAGAGTGATTTTGGGATTAGTCGGATCGTTTTATCTTGCGATATGCACGTGCCGAGGCATTTCACCTCTTCGCTTCAAGCGCCGACTCGAACTGCGGCGTTAGTCATACCGCGCCACAGATTGGAGCCGTTTCACTGACGTGATCCGCTTCGGAACGAACTTATTTCCACCGCTTGCTTCCTTTATTCCGCCGCCCCGCGAAGCGCGGCGGCTGCAGCGATCGGCGCGAGCGCAAAGGACGCGAGACCAAGCGCGCAGAGGATCAGAAAGGGCGTTAGGAATGACACCGTGCCACTCGCCGCCGCCGAGGCCGCCGAGACGCTAAAGATCATCACTGGCACCGCCAGCGGTACGACAAGAATCGAGAGCAGAAGGCCGCCGCGTCGCAACGTGACGGTAAGAGCTGCCCCGATCGCGCCCAGAAAAGTTAGAGCTGGTGTGCCTACTAGCAGGCTCACGGTCACTCCCCCGAGCGCCGGGCCATCCAGGGCCAACATCAGGCCGAACAGAGGAGAGAGGATCACCAGCGGCAGCCCTGTCGCGCACCAGTGAGCTAGGCACTTTACCAGGACAACGAGTTCTAGAGGTGCCGGTGACAGAAGCATCTGGTCTAGCGAACCATCCTCGTGGTCGGCTTGGAACAACCGGTCAAGGCCTAGCAGAGTCGCCAGGAATGCTCCGAGCCACAGGATGGCCGGACCTATTCTCGATAGCAGGTTCAAGTCGGGTCCGATCGCGAAGGGCACGATCGTGACGAGACCGAGGAAGAAGATTATCGCGAGAGACCCTCCGCCGCCGATGCGGCGCGATAGCACGAGATCGCGGTAAAAAACGGCTCGAAGAGTATCTGTCATGGCCTCCATCCGCCGCCGCCATAGCGGTGTGACCGTCTCCCTTGAGGAAAAGGATCGGCCAGGCCTTGTTTCTCGCTCCGGGGCGCATGGAAGCGAAGCAGGCGGGTATGGCGCCACGGCACTGCTCTCATTGCGCCTCAAGCCTCAGTTCGAGGGTCCCTGGCAGACCGAGTGGTTCGTGGGTCGCCGCAAGCACCAAGCCGCCGCGTCCGAGATGATCGGCCACAATACCCATCAGCATGACACGTGCGGCTCGGTCGAGTGCGGTCAATGGCTCATCGAGCAGCCATAGAGGGCGGTCAGCGGCCAGGAGTCGGGCCAAGGCGACGCGGCGGCGCTGACCTGCTGAAAGGTAGCCGACCGGCAGGTCGACAACGTGCGCGAGCTCGACGCGGTCGAGCGCCTCCCGAGGGGGCAGCCGGGCCTGCCCGGAAAGGGTCAGACCGAATTGGATGTTTTCGCGAGCGGTCAGCGCGGACTTCAACCCGTCGAGGTGACCCACGTAGTGGACGCGCTCTGCGAGAGGCGCCAGATCCTTGGCTTCCCACTCGTTCAACGACGCGCAGCCGGACGCCGGGGGTAAGAAGCCGGCGATCACACGCAGCAGGGTTGATTTGCCCACGCCATTTGAGCCCGTTACTTCGCCGAGCTGTCCGGCGTCCAGCCGTAACGATACGCCACGGAGTACGGTGCGCCCACCGCGCACGACCCAGAGGTCCGCGACTTGGAGATGGCAGGATTGTGTGTGGCTCATCTTCGCTTTCAGTCAGCTATGCCCCGCGCCGTTCGCGTTTTTAGAACGCTCCCCTGCTTGCTTCTCGCTCGCCGCGGCGCGAGCCCAGGTTGGCATCACATCGCGTGAGAGATCCGACTTAGCGGCACGGGTGCCAGACGTGACGCCACGTTTGGGCCGATGACTCCGACCCTGGCGGAACTTCGGTGGCTCGGCCCAGGCTCGCCTCTTGGCCGAACCATCGGAGCGCCCTGTTCGCGTGTGGCCGAGCACCCGCTGTCGAGAACCCAACTCGCCCAGGGACACGGTTCAATCCAAAGCCAGGGTATCCCAGGTCTCGACGAGCGCGGCCGTTAGTTTGGCTATGTGTGCCGCCCGGTGTAGCGGCGAGGGCGTGATGCGCAAACGCTCGGTGCCGCGTGGGACAGTAGGGTAGTTGATCGGCTGGATGTAGATGGCGTGGTGCTCAAGCAGGTGATCGGCAGCCGCCTTGCACCGCTCTGCATCACCGACCATCACCGGCACGATGTGAGTGTCGGTGGCGAGCACCGGCAGACCGGCGGCCTTGAGCGCGGTCTTTGTTGCAGCCGCCTGTCGCTGGTGTGCCTCGCGCTCGGCATTCGAGTGCTTGAGGTAGCGCACAGAAGTGAGGGCAGCGGCGGCAACCGCAGGCGGCAGGGCTGTAGTGAAGATGAAGCCCGAGGCGAAGCTGCGTACCGCATCGCAGATTGTCGGCGAGGCCGCGATGTAGCCCCCGATGCAGCCGAAGCCTTTGGCGAGGGTGCCCTCGATTACATCTACGCGGTGCATCACGCCGTCGCGCTCGCTGATCCCGCCGCCGCGGGGGCCGTAAAGGCCGACCGCGTGGACCTCGTCGAGGTAAGTCATCGCGCCGTACTGATCCGCAAGGTCGCAGATCCTGCCGATAGGTGCCACGTCGCCGTCCATGGAGTAGACGGACTCGAACACGATGAGCTTAGGGCGGTCGCCCGCCTCCTGTAGCAACGCCTCAAGATGGCCGTGATCGTTGTGGCGGAAGATCCGCTTCTCGCAGCCCGATTGACGGATGCCTTCGATTATCGAGTTGTGGTTGAAGGCGTCGGAAAGGATCAAGCAGTCCGGGATCAGCTTGGCGATCGTCGAGATGCCGGCCTGGTTCGAGATGTAGCCCGAGGTGAAGACGAGGCTCGCCTCCTTGCCGTGCAAGTCGGCGAGCTCGCGCTCAAGGTCCACCAGTGCCGAGTTATTTCCCGCGATGTTGCGCGTGCCGCCCGCGCCGACGCCGCAGCACCGGGCAGTCTCGATCATCGCGGCCACGACCTCAGGGCGCTGCCCCATGCCGAGGTAGTCATTGGAGCACCAGACCGTGATCTCGGTGATCATCCCGTCGCGCCGGCGCCACTTGGCGACCGGGAAGCGGCCAGAAATGCGCTCGATGTCGGTGAAAACACGGTAGCGCCGCTCATCGTGCAGACGATCAAGGGCCTTGCGGAGGTGGCGCTCGTACGCTTGGTCAGCGCCCTTCGTGTCCTCCGGCCTGGACGCGACCCTTGCGGGCAAGTGCACGGCTGGCGCTCCTTGCCCCGACATCGCGCTCAAGCACGGACATGCTTCGCCAGCACGCGCGCGAGTTTGAAGTCTCGCCAGCAATTCCGCTCCTGTAACGTGATCTGCCATGGTTGTCAGGCCCTAAAGCTGAAGCCCCGGTTGTCCATGGCTCATTATCTTTCAGGCCCTCTCGGCTCGCACAAGTTATTGTTTGTATGCCCTCTGATTATTGCCATGTGCATCGGCAAAATGCGATCTTTGGTGTGAACTTGCAAAGGCAAGTAGCGCGTACCAGCCACCTCCATGACAAGAATGCAGTCCGCCGCCTTGCGCTCGGTCGCGAGACATGCGCGGCCGCGTTTGTGGCGCGTCGGCGGTCCATCAGTTTATCTAGCAGTCTGCTGAAAAAACCCGGTTCGGCGGCGGAGGCCGCAACGCCGGTCAATTCCACCGGGTGCACACCATGGCGGTCGACGAGCTTGGCGACGTCTATAAACGCCGCCCTGAAATTGAAATTGGCGGAGAACGGCATCGGCTTTTCTCTTATGGGCGTGGCACCTGGTGATGCGGTGCTTGAAGTAATTTTGCTGGGCGGGCCTGCGCCGGGACGAGTTTCGGAACGGGGATCAGGTTGTAGGCGATCAGGTTGAGCATGAAGTCGGCTGCAATGCGACAGATGACGCGATGTTTTGTTTTGCGCATTGTGCCATGCTGCTTGCCCCAACCGAAGATGCATTCGATCACCGGCCGGCGCGATTGCGGCATGCCATAGCCTTGGTGGCGCGTGGTCCGTTCGTCGATGGCGCTCCGGCGGCTCGTGCCAGTTCTGGTGATGCCGCTGTTCTGCGTCACGTGCGGCGTGACGTTGAGGGCGCGAACATTGGTGACATGATCGGCCGTATCATAGGCTTCGTCCTCACCGGCAGTGATGCGGTGACCTTGGCTTTTTTCAGCATCCTCTCGGCGGCACGATGCTCGGCGGTGCCGTTGGCGAGAGTGAGCATGCCGGTTCTCCATCGTGGCGTGGCCTTGTGGAAGAGCTTTGCCTCCCGCACGGCGGGCCTTGCGAAGGCGACCGTCGGGATTACTGGTACTCGCATGCGTGTCGTTCTTGCGCTTCCGGCCGTGAAAGTTCGCACCGCTACAGCGAGGGGTTTTTCAGCAGACCGCTAGTGAGTGCTGGACCAAGTGCACGCTCTCGACGTTAAGCGCAGAGATCGCCTCGTCGAGCTGCAACATTCACAATTGCCATCGCCTTGCGAGGCAGCAAGGTGCCTGGCTAAGGGAGTGTCGTGTCTCGAACGATAAACTGCCCGGCATCCGCATTCCCAATCGGCATCGATTTGATGCCAACATTCGATTTTCGCGGCCCAGGGCACCTGGGTTAAATCCCTCCTTGCTGGGCAGAGGAAGTCATTCTCATCGCCGCCGCGAGCGAATCGCGGTTTGACTGGAGAAAAATCATGAAGCACACGGTGTCAGTATTACTTTCCAGCGTTCTTGCTGTCGGCGCAATCACAACGGCGGTATTCGCGCAGCAACCAAAGCTTCCTCCACCGGACGACTGGCATGCGACTGGGCGCTATCTTCCGGAATACACGAGTGATGGTGCTCTCGTGCTACCGAAAAACTTCCATGAATGGGTTTATGTCGGCTCGCCTCTGACGCCAAACATATTGAACAATGGGAAAGCAAACTTCCCGGAGTTCCACAACGTGTACATCGAGCCTGGGTCCTATGAAATCTATAAGAACACGGGCGTCTTCCCCGAAGGAACCATCTTCGTAAAGGAGCTACAACTTATGCTGCCCGCCGATCGTGCGGATGGCTCGAGGCAAGAGCCCTCTGGGCGCGGGTTCTTTCCGGGGCCCTTTAACGGCGCCGATGTAACCGTCAAAGACACCAAACGGTACCCCGAGACAAATGGCTGGGGTTACTACAACTTCAACCACTTCGAGCCGAAGGCCGCCACCGCCAAAGTCAGGCCACTGGAGGAATGCGCGTATTGTCATATCGCTAGTGCTAAACGCGATGACGTATGGACGCAGTTCTACGCGTTGCTCGACCAAGTGCCGGTGCCGCCCGCCGAGAACAAGACTATAAAAAAGTAGGAGGCTGCGATGAAGATTCTCAGGCCAACGATGGCGGCTTTGTCGGCGTCCATAATCGCAACGGGCATTGGATGCTTGGTCTCGCTGCCAGCGGGCAGCCAGGCCGGCCCTGCGCGGGCTCAGGCCGGCTCTGCGCAGGCCCAGCTCGTCGATGCGGCCGGCAACATGCACATACCGGACAATTACCGCACCAGCTATGAATACCTGGGAAGTTGGTCTGTGGCAGGCGATGAGAAGGGTGCGAAAGAGATGCACACCGTTTACGCCTCACCGGGAGCTGCGGAGGCTTATCGCGCCACGGGCCAGTTCCCTGATGGATCGGTCTTAGTAAAAGAGGTCCAGAGCACAGCGACTGCAGTAATGACCACGGGCACGGTCAGTCATGTAGATCGTCTCAAAGGTTGGTTCATGATGGTGAAGGACGGCAAGAACAGCCACCCTGACAACAAGCTGTGGGGTAACGGCTGGGGCTGGTCCTGGTTTGATGCTGACAATAAGGTCAAGACCACCTCGAAGGATTTTCGTACTGATTGTCTGGGCTGCCACGTCCCAGCCAAGGCAACGGATTGGATCTATGTCTCCGGTTATCCCGGACTGAAGAAATAGGTACGAAATCGCCACAAATGGTAGTCCGGCCAACAAGGCCGGCTACGAAAGCCGGTGATCGGAGCGATTATGAAATCCAGCAAACCTCTTGGTAAATGCGTTTACGGACCGATGATGTTTCTTCTTGTGTCTTTTCTCGCAACTGAGGCGAGTTCGGCGGCAGATGCATCGACCGAAAAGAGAATCACGAAGCTGTTTCTCACCTCGGGCCAAGTCGATCTTGCAAGAGAAGTGGTAAGATTGCCGCTTCATCGCGGTCGCCTTTCCTCCGGAGAGACAGTCTGGTTCGTTCTCACCGACGTAAGCGATTTCGCCACTTCCAAGAAAATGGGCCTCACATGGGCGCCGAGCCTCAGTCAAGCAAAAGATCTCGCGAGCACGCGGGTCGCGGAAATGGATGAGTCCAATAACTTCACCTTCAAATCGGGGCGGGTTGATTTCTCACCAGTTCAAACATTGACGGCCGGAGAGACGCCAAACTTCTTCCCGCCCAGGTTGGCGCGGGCCGGGTCTGTCGGGGATGCGCACTACAGCCCGTTGGTCCGGGTGGCAAACCGTAATGACATTGTTTTCAACGCCCCCATGATCGCCTTCAACGTCGGAGCAGAGAAAATCTCGTTCTGCGGCGGCAATCCCGATTACTCGGTTGTGACCGACTCGGTGGCAAGCATCTGCCCTGACAATGGCACCGTCGATTTGAAGCTGCGCTTCGGATTTGCGGACGGCAAACATCTGCGGTACCTCAGCTTCGACGCCAACTCCGAGGAATCGGCAGCGCTCGAGGCATCCACTTTTGCGCCCGCCGAAAGCGACATCCTGCAAAGCGGCGCGACGGAGATTATCTACACAATCGTAAATGGTAGGACCGGTCCGAAGGATCCTGAGCGCCAGGGGCTTAACAGCGCGCTCAGTGGCGAAGGCCCTGCACTCGATATCCTTGCGAATTTCAAGGAGATCAGTGCCGGATATTCACCGATGTGGGATGTTCAGCTGGCGGAGTGGACCAAAGAGGCTGTTGAGAGCAATCAACGGAAGCTGATTACTGACGGTAACGACATTGCAGCAAAAAGCGAGGCTGGCTTGTTGGTAAGCCCTGTCGGAGGTCCGGTTAAAACGATCGGACATCTGGTGAACTGCCCAGTCGTGGGCTTCACCAACGAGTGATTCTTCGACGAACGAGACGTCAAATTAGTGCGACACGGTAGCTTCGTGAGTTGTTGGTCGTCCGTACAAACCCAGCAATCGGTTCGCAGCTGCAATCAAGCGCATTCCGCCAGCGTCGCGCGATGCGCCGCCGGCGATTTTTTATGAAGTGCTATGTCTCAGGCACCCCTGTGGGCGCGGGCTGAAACGAGTCAATCATTTTCCGTGCGAGAGCGAGCAGATCGGGGGCTACCAGGTTCGGTTGCGGTAGGCCTTCGATGGGCAGGATGGCATTGCCCGGCCGCGTGAGAAGGCCGCCCATGCCCGCGCTCCGATCGTGTCCCAAACATATGTCGCCACCAGACAGCATTCTTGCGGGGCACGTCGAGCTCCTGGGCCACCATCTGAAAGACGACCTGTGCCGGCTTGTAGGCGCGTGCCGCCTTTCGATACTGAACTGCCGCTCGAAATACTTGTTGAGGTTGGCGTTCTCCAGCGGCCTCTTCCCGCCGGGGGCTGGAGGCGAATTTGTCAGGGTCACCAAACGAAAACCCGCGTCCTCAGCATCTTCAACCCCTCCGCCACGTCCACGTTGGCGTCGTCATCATACCCTTCTTCAGTGCATCGAGATCCGCATCCTTGATTGCAACGCCGCGGATCGCACCAACCATGCGGAATCGTCCCTCGCCAAGGTCCCAATAGTCTTTCTATAGCCCCGAAAGCGTGATTGTCATCGAATACATGATGAGGTGACCAGGCCGTTCGCGGAGCACGTGCTTATGGCCAAACAGACGCTCGAATAACGGCGCAATGGATTCGAAGTCGATCAAAGTCTCATTAACTGTGGCAATGTAGGCGGCCTTTCTCTTAGTGCCGTCACGACCGCAGCAGTTCCGTGCCAGATCGCACGCCGCGCTCGCACAGCAACGGTGAGCAGAGCCCCAAGCTTTGACCAGAGCCGCCGGGCCGTCAAAGCAATCGGGCATTCATTGCTCATCCGGCAGCGGTGCGTTGCGTGCGTCTGCCGCCTGGCTGCACGCCTCACTGATCTCGGGCCTGATCTGCGTCACCACCCCATCGATGTTGCGCTCACCACCATGTCGCGACTGCAACGCGCGCTCATGCCGCTCAGATGCTTCAGCACGGTGCCAGCGATCTCATCGATCAGTGCATCGACATCGGTCCGGCGCACCAGTTCGTGCTTCTTGTCCATCAGGCGCAACTGCCGCATCTCGGTCTTGACCTTGACGTGATCAGCGTCGGCTTGCGTGCGCGGCGATTGCTGCCGCTCGCGCCGCAAGTATCGAGGGTAGGTAACGGGGCTCTAGTCGAGCGGGAAGCTGGCACCTAGCCACTGGATTACGCCTTCAGCTTCGAGCTTGCCAATGTACACGCGGCTGCAATCGAGGTGCAGTGCCAATGCCGACGCGCGCTGACGGTCTGGATCGCGGTCGCGAGCTCTCAGTTCGTGTTCGCTCCTCTTGCGTCGCGCTAGGATACTCCGGTTGAGCGTGAAGGCGATCTCTAACGTAGCTCCAATGCCATGAACTTCCACGTTCGGCGGCATAGCGGACCGCGCCCGGACTTGCCGCTGGCCAATTCGGTCGCGAACGGCCCGCTGCGCAAATGGCCGGCTTTAGGGGCGCGCTCGCTACACCTTCGTAGCATTCCCTGCCCCCTTTGGATGGCCGGCGCATTACCTACGTTCAATTGAGCGGCTGACCGCGATCGTCCTAGGCTGTTCGCGTAGGAAAAGCCACAGACCCATGCAGTGCGACGGTGGAAAAGTATGATCGACGAACAGCGACGATAGAGGAGACTACGATGCCTCATTACTCCGATAATCTTACATCTGGCAGTGCCGCGCGATGCGCAGTTTGTGATGGCAAGTTTGGTCTCGTCCGGCACTACTCGTGGCGAACCCCGCTTTGTTCCAAGAAGTGCGTCGATCACTTCAGAACTCGCAGGGAAAGTGACCGCAATTGGTTGAGATGGCTCCAAATCGCCTTCGACCAGCTGCCCGAGAATCGCGCGAGGGCTTTATGACGGTTCAGATCTCACAACGAGGCAAGGAATATCTAGAGATGGCACAGACTTTGCTCCGCGCCGCCAAAACCATGACCGACTCAGCGATTGCGGGTCAGCTTAAGGCCCTTGCCGACGACTACCAGCCGCGAGCTGAGAAAGCTTCGCATGTTGATGCGGATGAATGAATTTCCTGACTGCACACAGAAAATCCGGGATTGGGTGTGAGATGAACAATCGGATCTGGTATGCAGCGCTTGTTGTATTCACTGTCATGCCGCCGATTTTTACGATCGGTCACGCCCGGGCCCACGATTATCAGCGCCCTGAGTTGAACAGTTGGTATGAGAGTTTGCACAGCGGCAAGGGGCCCTGCTGCGATGGCAGCGATGCGAAGCGCATTGATGACGCCGATTGGGAAACTAAGAATGGTCACTATCGCGTACGCATTGATGGCGAGTGGGTTGACGTTCCAAACGACGCTGTCGTGGATGGACCGAACCGCGCTGGTCGCACGATGGTCTGGCCCTACTTTCTGAACGGCGCTTTCGTTGGCGTCAGATGCTTCATGCCGGGGAGCATGGGCTGATCGCGAGCGCAGGGCGATCAGCAGCTCCCACTGCGGTGGCATTGCACGGTTCGGCTGCCAACCCGAACGAGGCGATATGCTTGGCGATATGGTCATAGTGATATTCGTACTGGCGATGTGCATTGCCGCGGCCTGCGTGGTCCTGGCGTTGTTGCTCTAACGATAGATAGCCCCGACTAACGCGCGGGCCGCCGGGGCCGGTTACCTTCACTTTCCGAGCGCCTTGAAAATATCGACGAAGCCGAGACCTCCTCTCGGCCGCCAAGAGTGCTCCTCGGCAAGTCCTTGGAGAGAGACGCCACGTACACCGGCGGCGCCCCCAGGCGCCCTCAGTCATTTCGATAGCGGTCGGTTATCGACTCCATGGCGAGAGGTGATTTTCCTTTCCACCGTCATGGACTCATCTTCGATCCATCGTCGCTCGCCCCGTGTACGGGCCGCAGTCGGCGTTCCGTTGAACGATCGCAGGCCAGGAGGTCCGATATGCAGATTAAAGAGACAATCAACGTTTCATTACCCGGCTCTGTCGGAGGCTCGCCGCTGGCGGATGTCGTCGTGCTCGTGTTTAGCGCCGGCGTTGCGCTGGGAGTGCAGCGTGCGTTCAGCGCGCCGCCAGCCAACGGCGGAGTATTCGACGTCGTAAACCCAGCTGCGCCGACGTCTTAGCCGGCGCGAACAGTTGGAGACCGGTTCAGCGATGGAGCTCATGATCCCGCCCGGCCGCCTCGACCGTCCGGTCGACCACGAGACGGACCACGTGCTCGGCCCCGCCGATGCCGAGATCACGCTCGTCGAGTACGGCAGCTACGCGTGCCCGCACTGCAGGGCTGCCAACGAGCGCATCGCGCAAGCACGCGACCAACTCGGCGACCGCGTCTGCTACGCCTTCCGGCACAGGCCGCTCACGGACAACCGCCTTGCGTTTCGGGCCGCCGAGCTCGCTGAGCTTGCCCAGACACCCAAGGCGTTCTGGTCCGCGCACGTCAAGCTGATGACGAGGTCGATGCAGCTCACAGAGGACGACCTCGTCGCGGTGGCCGCCGACCTCGGCGTGAACGCCGACTTCGCGGTCGGCGACAGCGACGCCGTGCGGCGCGCGAGGACGAGGGTGGAGGCGGACACCGCAAGCGCACGCGCAAGCGGCGTAAGGTTCACGCCGACCTTTTACATCAACCGTCGGCGCTACGACGGACCCTGGGACGAGAGCTCTCTCGTCGACGCGATGCTTGGCACGCTCGGCCACCGTGTCCGTACGGCAGCCCTGGACTTCGCGAGTTGGGGCCCGTCCGCCGGCATTTTGCTTGTCCTCGCGACCGCGACGGCGATCGTCGTGACGAACTCGCCGATCGGGCCGGCGTTCGAGGCGTTCTGGCGCCAGGAGCTCGGCATGAGCTTGGGCGACGCAGCCTTTCAGATGTCCATCCTCCATTGGGTCAACGACGGCCTGCTGACGGTGTTCTTCCTTGTCGTGGGATTGGAAGTGAAGCGCGAGATGACAGTCGGCCACCTCGCAAGCCGCCGCTCCGCCGCGCTTCCGATCGCGGCCGCGCTCGGCGGCATGGTCGTGCCGGCGCTTCTGTATGCACTGATCATCCCTGCGGGGACGTGGTCGCACGGGTGGGGCGTTCCGATGGCGACCGATACCGCGTTCGCGATCGCCTTGATCGCCGTGATGGGCGCCCGCGTCCCCGTCGAGCTGCGCATCTTCCTCACCGCGGCGGCCATCGTCGACGACATCGGTGCGATCGTCGTCGTCGCTGTGTTCTACTCCGGCGATATCCATCCGGGCTACCTGGCCGCGGCCGCGACGACAGTCGTTGCGCTGGCGCTGCTGAGCCGATCGAGGGTCTATCTGCTGTCGCCCTACATCCTGTTGGGTGTCGCGTTGTGGGCGCTCGTCTACGCGGGCGGCCTCCACGCTACGCTGGCCGGCGTGATACTTGCGCTGTTCATTCCGACGCGGCCGCCCGCCAACCTGGCTGCCCTGATGACGCAGGCCAGCACCATCATCGCCTCCGAGGCCCGGCACGACGGTGAGGTTCTCAGGCACGGCCCCTCCACCCCGGCGCTGCACGCGCTCGACGCCATCTATGACAGACTTGAGTCGCCCGCCGACCGGCTGCTGCGACACGCCGGCGCGCGGTCGAGCTACGCTGTCCTCCCGATCTTCGCACTGGCGAATGCGGGCGCGGCAATCGACCCGGGCGTCTTTGTTGGGCATGGCTGGCTCATGGCCGCGATCGTCGCTGGCCTCGCCATCGGAAAGCCGCTCGGCGTCTTCCTCGCGGCCGCCGCGGCCGTGCGCGCAGGCCTAGCCGTCAAGCCGGCGGAGTACACGTGGCGGCAGTTGGCCGGGGCAGGAGCCCTCGCAGGCATCGGCTTCACGATGTCGCTTTTCATCGCCGGGCAGGCGTTTCCAAGCGCCGCCGACTTCTCGGCCGCCAAGATCGCCGTGTTCGCCGCGTCGATTCTTTCGGCCGTCGTTGGGACTGCCCTGCTCTGGGGAGCTTCCCGCCAGGAGCTTATCGAAGAGGCGCCGCAGAGCGCCAGCATGCAAGTGAATGGGAGGTCTTTCGATGATTCTACCTACCGGTACGACAGTGGCGGTCGCCGACGGGGAGACGATCCGCCTGTTCTACAACACAGGCGTGAAACCTGGGGTGCACTTGGTCGAGATCACGGCGGCTCCGCCTGCGCCCGCCCGCTCAGGCTCGGGTGCGCGGCATCACACCGGCTCTGCCAACCCTGACGGCAGGCGGCTCGTCGAGGACGACTTCGCGGCAGCGACGGCCGCGTTCCTGAACACGCTCAGCCTGGACGGGACCATAGAACACCTGGTCGTTGTCTCCGACCCCAGGACCCTGGGGGAGATGCGCAAGCACTTCCACCGCGACCTGAGGGGCAAGATCATAGGCGAGTTCGCGAAGGACTTCAGCCGCCGTCCGCTCGAGGACATCGCCTCACTGATCGCCGACGCCTGACGTGCCTCTGGAAACGGCCGCCGGCGCAAGCTTGTCCAGTCAAACTGCGCGAATAACTCAAAGTTGCCGACCACGACTACTGCTCTCGAGCAACCTGAACCAGAATTCGCCCGAGGTTACTGATCACCGCGGGCTGAGGGAAAACGGGACACGAGGAAAAGCGAAAACACGCCTGCGGCGGCTTCGACGAAGCCAAGCAAGCGCGACGCCGCGGATGCGATGCGAAGCGCGACCGAATACCTGATCGCGACAGGACAGGCCGAGCGCGCGCTCAAGGCGATGCAACTGCGCGCCGGCCTTTCGATTGCGGGACCAGCGCGGCGTCGAAGTCGCGTCGGAAACGCTGCTCAGGACGGCCCGCTGCTCCTTACCTTCTCGAACCCCGGGAAGAGCTCGCTCAATGCGCGCTGGCCACTGAGCAGCAGCGCATGGGCGTGCCGCGCCTGTGGCGTTCCCGCTCGATGCAGGGGCTCCGAGGGCAGAGTATCGCGCTCCAGAACAACGATGTTATCGAAGTGGTCGGCGCGCGCGCCTGCGGCCGTGAACCCAGCCATTCCAGCGCCGATCACGACGACCCGTTTGCCGATCTGAATTGACGCCATTGCCACCTCGCATCTGCGTGTTTCACATTGTTGTAGAGGCGACAAACCCCACCTTACCATGCACCACCACAATCAACGCGATAAAGATCAGGCAGCAATTGTGATCAGGTTAACAATCGGTACTTTGGAGATGGGCTGCCATCGTCAATGTGGGTCCGAGCGGTCGGCCTCGGGGGAGAAAGACGCCGTGGACGGTTAGGGTCCATGCTCGTAAATCCGGGACGGGCCGCTTTCGAGGGTGAAGCGGACAGGTAGCGGCGAATCCGGAATATCGCCTCCTGACCCGAAGCCGACATTCCGCAACGCAAGGAATCCTCGCCGCGAACTTCCGTCCCCACTGCGTAACGAACTTCAAACCCAAGTTCAAAGCCTTTGCCCGTCTCTGGGGTTAGCGCACCTCGCCGATGCCGCTTGTGAAAGATAGAGCTCTCCCACAATTACCGATGGTTCACTACACTTCCGCCGAAAATGCGCTCAGCATAGTTCGAAGCAAAACGATGGTGGATGCGTAACAGATCGAGTCATCGCCATGCGCCACGCCCTACTCTTGCACGCTCTTGCCACAGCCGGCCTGTTCACCGGTCTGGGATCCAGCAGCTTCATCTCAGATGCATCCGCCGAGACCGCCGGCCACGCCTTGGCTGTCTCCGTCGACGATTTTCTATTATAGAGACACGTCGAACGAGCCCACCGATCAGACGGCCGTGCATGAAATGCGATTGCGGGCTTTAATGACCGCGCTGCGGGACGATGTCACGGCAGACAGCCGTTTTGAGCTTGTGCCGTCCTTTTGCGCTTCGAATTGTCCGACCGATGGACCGACGTTGCGCGATCGGCTGCGCGCGGCGTCACAAGCCGGTGCGCAGATCCTGATCATCGGCGGCTTTCATAAGATGAGCACACTGGTGCAGTTTGCGCAGACTGTTGCTATCGATACAACATCCCAGCGCATCGTGTTTAGGAAATACCTCCAATTCCGCGGCGACAACGACGAGGCATGGCAGCGGGCGGAGCGCTTTGTATCGGAGGAGGTCCGCAACCGGCTGCTTGAAAGCAGGTCGCAGCAATGAAGGCGCGGACCACCACCGAAGCGTATTCTGCGCAACTGCGGGCACGAGCTTCGTGTGCGGCCCGATGATCTCGGTCGGCTTGGCGATTACGCCCGGGGAGGGCATCTGACCCACGAGATTTTGCGAGAGAGCTTCTTCTGTTCGGGAGGATGAGACGATGTACAACCTGATAGGACATGCCCTCCAGCAAGCGCTCACGCGCCGTGGCTTCATCGCGGGAAGCGCCGTTGGAGCGAGCCTTATCGCTCCCATGATGTGCTCCGCAGTCGCAGGCGACGACGAACTGGACACACGAATTGAGATCGCACAATCGTCCGGAGACACAGCGAGTTCGAGGACCAGACTTCTTTTGCTGGGCACGGCAGGCGGTCCCACATGGTAGCCCAATTCCGACCAGTGCGGCATCTCATCGGCCGTGGCGGTTGGAGACGCCTATTATCTCGTGGACTGCGGCGAGGGGGTCGGCAAACGCCTTCAGCAGGCGTTATTGCCGGCTAATAGCCGCGTTATGAGCGCCAATTTGAGAGCGCTCTTTCTGACCCATCTCCATTCCGATCATACAGTCGATTATCCGAATTTGTTGCTGTTCGGATTGTTCACTGGGCTGGACCGTCCCGCCTCGCCCCTCAAGGTCTTCGGTCCGGGCCGGCGAGGCCAAGTGGCGCCTGTCTTTTCGCTCCCCGGCTCTTCGACCCCGACTGCGCCAATTATCAGCCCCGATAATCCGACGCCTGGCACCAAAGATATGACAGGCTACATCTATCAGGCCTTCGCGACGGATTTGAACGATCGAATGCGCGACAATGGTAAACGGAGCCTCGAGGCGCTGGTCGAGGTGCACGACATCGATATCCCGCAAATTGCCGGGTTCAAATCGCCCAATGAAACCCCTGCTCCCCCGATGGAGCCGTTCAGGGTGTTCGAGGACGATCGCGTTCGTGTTTCGGCAATCCTCGTGGCGCACGCTCCAGTCTGGCCTGCATTCGCTTATCGCTTCGACAGTGACGACGGACAATGCGCGTACATCTCGCGCAATTCCGCGACCGGCCCGTCGCTGCCGTCGAGTAGGACCGGCGTCAGGCGAAACGTCTCGTGGTCGAACTTCCAGCCTTGATGCCCATGAGGAAATAGGCTTCTGCGGATGCGCGGAGATAAGTTAGTTCTCTGGCGCGCTTCAGGTCATCGCGGTGGAAAGGCTCGATTGCATCGTGCTTCATGTTTGCCCGGTCTCCATCTGGAATTGCTCGAACGCCGGGCGAAGCGGAATGGTGTCGCAAGAGTTATCCGTGTATAGGATGACCAAGTTATAGCCGGCGTCGATTTCCGTGCTGGCGATGCGAGGCGCAACCGCGAGCGGACCTGTGGGGCCGCGCTCACCGCGTTCGCCCTTCAGGCCTTGTTGGCCACGCTTGCCTGCGGAAGCGAACAGTTGCCAGTTTTCGCCGGGGCATGGGCCGGGATTGTCACTTAACGCTACAAAGCTGGACGACCCGTTGAGCATGACCACGTCGAGACGGCGGTAGTCCTTCCCGTTCGGATCATAGGTGCCGCGAGACCGGATTGTACGACCATCCTTGCCGTCTGCGCCGGATCGCGCCATGCAGATCCAGTCTTCGCTCTCGGGCCGGGGTGCTTTCGCGGTATCACGCTTGGCCTGATAGCTACCGGTCTGATCGGCCACCACGTTGCCGCGATAGTAGATGCGGCCTGCAATGTACGGCTCGATCATCGGCAGCGAACCGGGCTCACCCTTTTCACCGCGCGGACCCGGTACGCCATCGGCAGGCTGTTTGATCAGCGCCGCCCGCTCTGCGATCTCGGCGCGCAATTCGGCGCGAAGCTCGGTTCGGATTTCTTCCCGCATTTCCGCCTTGGCCGCGCGGATGTCGGCCAGTGCCCTTCACAATTTCGCCGAATTGCTATCCGACTCGCGCCGAAGGAATTTGTTGGTCTTGGTCTCATCGAACAGGCGGTCGCGCTGCTCGCTGATGCCCTCGCGCAATCCCGCGATGACGCCGTCACGGATCTCTGCGATTTGCTCACTTACAAGTTTCTGAACATACTGCGCCCACGAAGCCTCAATGGCGGCGTCGGTCGCGGCCGTGGCGGCGGTGATTGTGGCTGCGCTTCTGGGTTCTTCGTCGGCGGTATCGGTCCCGTCATGCCTGTTACCGCTCCCAAAGCCTCCGTATCGCGATTTGCCGGACATCGACGCCTCCTCAGTGCGACGCCTCAAAGTATAGCACCAACGGAATTCGCCAGGCAGGCAATTCTTTCGATCCGCTCCACGTTTCGGAAGGTCCCGTCGAGCGCGATATCGAGTCTGCCAGCTTCTAGACGTTCGCCTCTATCCCTTCGACGATACGCTCAATTGTTGTCTTGACATGATCGACATCCTGACGCGCGATCGGCCATGGCGAGCGCGGAATGCTAGGTTGAAGATCGCCCTCATGGACAATTTTGTTCCGGCAGTTCACGATCTGCGTAAGCGCTCCTTTGAGAACTCCAGCCTCGTTCTTGACTTCGGCGGGCGCCGCGCCGTGATGCCTCGCAATTTCGTTCCACAGTTTCGATCGGGGACACCATCCTGATCCCATCCGCGATGTCGTCCGGGAATTGATACGTGACCCGCGCAAGTCTCGTCCTTATTTCAAGATCGAAAGCTGTATCGCTCATGAGACCCGGACCGCTTGCATGAATCCTCATCAGCGTGTCGCTAGATATCTGCATCTTGGAATAGCCGGGGCAAACGGCGCGGGGTTCCTTGGAAAATCTTTAACAGGTTTTGCGCGACCACCTCGTGAACATAAAGATCGAGGGCGCTTACCCTCATTGCCCATTCCGCTCGTAGAAGTTCGCCGGGTTGAATGACTGAGGCGACGTTACTGACCATGTAAGCGTGCAAGGCTGCGAAAAGGTCGGCGCGATGCCACACTTCGTCGTAATAATCCTTGGGTGTCATGTATGCGTCAAACGGTCAACGCGATGACCTTTTTTGCGCATTCCTCGAAGCCTCTAGCAAAGGCGTCCATGCTTGCCTTTGCTTGGTCCCAGATCGCGCCCCTGCCAACGATATCTGGCGTCAATCCGTAGACTGGCTTCTGATGTTCTTGAGATTGTGCGATGAGCGAATTGAAGTCGGCGACTTCGATGATCGGCTGCCACGGATCAATTCCGGCTCGGGCTTTGAAGTCATCGACGCACAGAAGTTTAGCTTTTACAAGTTCGGGGACCAGTTGGTCCTTGAGGCCATCCACGAGTTGGTCGATCCAATGCTGAAACGCCGTACTAGCTGCGCCTTTTCGTGGGCGGTACTTCTGAATGACTGCGCCAATAAACGTAGTCTTGGGTTCTGGGAACGGATAATCCGCTGTTTTAAGGACTTCAATGCCCTGCGCCGTGTTGGCCCACGCCTTCCACCGGGGGAGAACCCGCGTAAGCGACGACAACGCCATCGCCGAGAAGTAATCGGGATGGAGTGGCACTATAAAGTGGTCGCTAGTCATCAGTAGATTTTGGTTTATCGGTCCCAGACTTGGACTCATGTCCACGAGGACGTAGTCGGCATTGTATTTTGTCGGCGGTTGCCGAGAGCATGAATCGGATCGAGCCGGGAAGATTTCTAAGCGCGAGCAGTGAGCCGCTCAGTTCCTGAGCAATACCCAATGTCGTTTCGTATTCAGCGAGACCAATGTGCCCGGGAAGCAGGAGCATATTGTCATTGCCCGGTACCGTGGTGCACTCTGCTCCGACGATCTGACGGGGTTTCGATTAAGGCTGGAGACAGAGCATCCTTGATATTGTTTGCGGGATTCTCCTTGTAAGTTCCTTCGAGGTCACGCCTCTGTAGCCCAGCACCATCCCGGTGAGATTGCATTGCGGGTCGAAGTCGGCGACGATCACCTTCTTCCCCATTGTTCCCAGCATCCATGCCAGATTGAATACGGTCGTCGTTTTGGAGACGCCGCCCTTGTGGTTAAAAAGGTTGATTATTCGGCCCATGATCGACTGTTCCCGCCCGCTGAAACGCGCCGATGTTGCACGTGCTCGCAAGTCGGTCAATCGGAGGTAGCAGGGTCTTGGGCAATCGCCGCTTTATTTGCGGTTCACCACTACCCATCCTCAACCCGCGTCATCGCGGGCGCGTTCGGGTTCTTCACCTTAATCCAGTCCGTTGCCCCGCCTGTGCGTGTGTGGCCACAAACAACGGTCGCACAGGTGTCGCCCTATTGCGTCACACCTGATACGCGCGTGGGTTCGGCAGGACGACACGTCGTCAAAACAAACACCGTCTTGGTGCATTGCCATTCACTACCGAGCGCTGCAACCGACGTGGGCTGGGGGGCAGCCATCGCTATCAACAGAACAGCCGCGCCGGCCAGCGTGAAAGTTGCGATGACGAGCGCGCGCGTTTTACGGATCCACATTGGGCCGAGCATTGTCGTCGCTCCTTTTCGAGATTGGCGGAGATTACGAGCAAACCGCTCCCTGTTTTGTGATTGAGATCACAATTCGAAGGGGCTTTTTTTGCCTGGCGGCAATGGGCGACCCGCGCCGGGTGAACAGCAGCCCGCCCCCGGGGGGCCCTGGCGGGCGACCATGAGCCGGTTAGCCGTCGTGCTTGATTTCATGAACCCAGAGCGGGCCGGAGGGCGGCCGGGCGACCTTCGACGGCTGGCAGGGTTCGATAAAGCCGGACGCCGCTGGACCATGGCGCCGGAGGATAGGGCGGCGGACGCTGCGAGAAAGTGCCTTGGCGTTAACCCTCAACCTTTGGCGGTGTGGTAGTGCTTCCAGCGGGGGAACTGCTGCATGGCAAAAAAAGAAGTCAAATTCGATCCCGACGACGGGCTGATCGTCGGCGAGGTCGGCCCGTGGGCGGTCGAAAAGCACGACCGCGTAAAGAGGTACATTCAAGCGGCGCGCGGTGCTCGCGCGAAGTTCTTGCCTCCGAAAGGAAACGGCGGCGCGACCTACATCGAGCTGTATTCGGGCGCAGGCCGGTCACTCATCAGTGACACAAATCAGATCATCGAGGGCAGCGCCCTCGTGGCGTTCAAGGCCGGACGCGATAGCGGTCATCCCTTTTCGCAGATGCACCTTTCCGATCTGGAGGCGCAGAACTCATCCGCGCTGGCTCAGCGCATCACGGCGTTGGGCGGATCGGCGACAAGCTACGTCGGCGAGGCAAGTGCCGTTGTCGATCAGGTGATGAGCGCGATCAATCCGTACGGCCTTCACCTCGCATTCCTTGATCCCTTCAATCTCGCGCAACTGCCGTTCTCGATCATCGAGCGGATGTTGCGGGTGAAGCGGATGGACATGATCATCCACGTCAGCCTGCAGGACTTGCAGCGCAACCTTGATAGGCATTCCCGCGTCGGCGGGGCGCTCGACATTTTTGCGCCCGGATGGCGTGATGCGGTTGATGTCAACCAAGCAACCATTGCGCTGCGGGCGGCGTTTATTGACTACTGGCTCCAGTCTATCCGCTCGCTCGGCACGCATCCCGCGACAGGCATACCGCTGATCGTCGGCGAGAAGAACCAGCGCCTCTACTGGCTGGTGTTCGTGGGTTCAAATCCGCTCGGGCACAAACTTTGGAATGACGTGCAAAACTTGGGCGGCCAAGGGTCGCTTTTAGAGGGACTGTGATGGCTGACACCTCGATTGAGTGGACCGATGCGACCTGGAACCCCGTCGCTGGCTGCACGGTGCTCTCTCCCGGCTGCACGAACTGTTACGCGATGCGCATGGCGGCACGGCTGGATGCGATGGGCATGCCGAAGTATCGCGGGCTGACCCGCAAGAGCGGCAAGCGCGCGGTCTGGACCGGCAAGGTCAGACTTGATCACGCTGCGCTCGGCATACCGGCGAGCTGGAAGAAGCCGCGCCGGATTTTTGTGAACTCGATGTCCGACCTCTTCCATGACGTCGTTCCGGCGACCTTCGTCGCCGCTGTCTGGGACACGATGAAGGCAACACCGCAGCACACCTATCAAATCCTGACGAAGCGACCGGATCGGATGGCTGTCATCACTGCGACGCTGCCGGTGCTGCCGAACGTATGGCTCGGCACAAGCGTCGAAAGCGCCAACTATCTCGGGCGCATTGACGATCTGCGCAAGGTCGATGCTGCCGTCAGGTTCGTTTCGTTCGAGCCCTTGCTCGGGTCGGTGGCTCGCGCTGATCTGGCGGGCATCCAGTGGGCAATCGTCGGCGGCGAGAGCGGCCCGCGCTCGCGTCCGATGGCCGAGCAGTGGGTCGCGGAAATCGAGGCCGCATGTCGCAAGGCGAGGACGGCGTTCTTCTTCAAGCAGTGGGGCGGCGTTCGCAAGAAGAGCACCGGCAGGCATTATCGCGGTCGCACGTTCGATGAGATGCCGCGCGCCGCCGCGATGTCCTGATAACTATCGCTCGCCCGGCCACCAGCTCGACGGCGGATCGCTGGCGCTGATCTTTTTCGGTCGCAGCGCGACCAGATGGCTGCGCTTGTTCCACGCCTCGCAGGCGAGCCGGTCGGCTTGCTTGCGTGCTTCGGCCGCCCGCTCTGCCGCTGCCCGGATCGACGCGCCGTAGATGGTCTCGCGTGATTTGGTGCCCATGCGAGAGAGGATGCGCCGGGCGGATCGGGTGGGGCAAGCCGCGAGGGATTGCGGTGGATAGCGTGCCGGACGCAACGGAGAGGAAACCGGCTGCGGCGCTCAAGCAACGGAGCAAGTAGCCTCGCCGATCAGCCGTCGTCCTGCCACTGCCTCGTCGGCAGCGACGGCACCCGGCGCTGCATGACTCGCGGTCGCTCGACCGTCATGGGCTTCGGCGGCGGTGATGGCTTCACCGGCTTCGGTGCGCCCGGCGGCTTGCCGAAGGTTCGATGCGGCTTCACCTCACGCGCCACTGCCGCCAGCCGCTTGGCCTCGACCTCATCAATGGTGCGCCAGCGGTTACTGAACCTGAACACGTTGCTGCCGCGCGGGCCCGTCTCGATCTCGATCAGGCCAAGATTGACGAGCATCGGCAACGCTGACGACACCACCGTATGCGTGTTGATCCAGCATGAAGGAGAGGTAGGACACGCTCGCGCTGTCGCCGCCGCCGATCGCCTGCTCGATCGCAGCGAGCACCCCGCGCGCACTCTGTGGCAGCGCCAAATAGGCCGGGCTGTCTGAT
>NZ_JBVBEF010000012.1:0-122197 GCF_055456055.1 Bradyrhizobium sp. LeoB3 | reverse complement strand
TTTTCTTCGAATCGTCATCCCGCTCTAGCTCTTTGTTTGAGCATGATCTCCGCGCAAACGCTTCGCGTTTGTCGCGAGGGAAAACCGGCCTCTACATTTCCGGATCATGCTCTAGCGGCGGCCGCAATAAGAGATGCCGCCGCCAGCCGACGCACACGCGCCCTTCAACGCGGGCCAGCCGGGAGACATCCTGGCGGCAGGAGTTGGCGCCCCTCCATTCAGAACGTCCAGGTTGGGATAATAGAACGAGAATGATCCCGGCTCCTGGATGGCTGCCCTCATGGTCCCGTCCGGATTGAAGTCGTTCCTCGGATTATACCCGGAGTCCCGCCGATTTTTCATATACAGGGCGCTGCTGCTCGCAGCGTCCTGCGCGGGAGCTTGCGCGAATGCCGACGTCGCTGCGGTGGCGGACAGCAGCGCGGCCGCTGCAAGAGCTTTGAATGAAATCATTTTCGTTTCTCCTGCATGGATCGATTGTAGTCCGGCGAGGGACGAGACGAATTGATCCCGCTTCGCGAGGTGAACGTGCTGTCTGGATCGCGAGCTATCTTGAACGGAAGCATGTGCGTTTCTGAAAGGGAGACCGAGATCGGAGCCTCGATATTTCCCGATCACGCAAACGTTTGGCGGTTTGCCATCTGCCTCAATGAGGCAGACATCGCATGGGTTCACGGCAAGGCTGGGCCACTTCCGTAACGGCGAGACGGCGACGGACAGCAGTGATGCGATCGCAGTCTGCCAGCGCCGATGCTCAGCCTCGATGCGGCAGCGTCAAGTGTGCTCGGCGCGCCGCGCAGCGTGCGCAGAAGGTCACGCTTCGTTGAGGGCGCATGATGAAATATTTCCGAAGGCCGGCCGCTCTTCACAATAGGGAGCCGAGCGCTTCCTTGGCTTCTGTCATCATATGGAGAAACCAATGACCAAAATGACCTTCGTATCGGCCACGCTCATCGCAGCCGCCGTATTCACAACGCAGGCCATGGCTGCACGCAACGATGTCGCGGCGCGGCACGCCACGACCAAGGTCCATAGGGGCGTTATGGACTGTGTGCGGGCTCCAGACGTCGGCGCATTTGCCTCGGATCCCTATATTGTACCCCCCTGCATGCCCAATACCGCTACTGGCACGTTCCAATAACGACAATGAGTCGGGCTGGCAGACCTCGCCAGCCCGACTGCGTAGGGAGTCTACGCCTGTCGACACTCAAACTTTTCGGCGGCACCGCGACGCTGCACGCCGCTCTCGCGCGGTTTCGGCAACAGCGCGATCATTCTTTCGGTGCGGGATGCCGCTTGCGAATTTTTTCACTACTCGCCAGGAGTTGATCATACAATCGGTCGATCTCGCGCGCCTGGTTGGGCGTGACATCCTTCTGATGCAAGGCTCTCAGCTCACGCTCGGTTGGCTGGTAATTGCGACCATTGCGAATCGGCCATGGCTCCTTGTGAACGGGCGGGGCGTCCTCTGCAGATCCGATGTTCGCCAGCGCTAACGACGCTACAGCCAATGCGACCCCAAGGAGAATGTTTCTTGACATGGCTCGCTCTCAATCAGCTATCGAGGCTCAGACAGAAGCGCCGCTCATCAGAATGGGAAAACGTTACCGAGCGTGTGAATCAGCCTGCTCGGTAAATTGTTCAGCATGTTGTGACGACCAAGCTCGACGGGCTTGTCATCCCAACAACATGGATGCGAATGGATCATGGGCATTCTTGGCAGGTTGAGCGGCTCGCGGGGCAGAGGTGCAATCCACGTGGCGCACGGGCGCGCTCGAACGAACCAAATATTTGGTAGGGACATCCACTGCGTTGGCTGCAAGCGCAGTGGGAGTGCCAAGCGCGATGGTCCTCACGGCCAACATTGCGTAAGCGAGAACGGCACGTCGTGATTTGTCGGCCATCATCGCGATTCTCCGTGCAGAGGTTTACCAGGAACGAGTGAGCGGACCCCAACAGGCTCGCTCATCTTTCCAGATCGATTTCGTCGCAGCCTTAGTCCAACAAGAGTTTGTGATGGATTTGATCGCCGCTGGGGGCGCTTGCGAAACGCCTCACTCACACGCCTCGAGCGCCGCCTTGCCCCACAGCGGACTTGTGTTGATCTCGATCAACGTTGCTGCCCGGCACCGGTTTTGATTTCACCCAGCGCACGCATCAGAACGACCTTTGCCGTCGCTGGACGCTGAGGCTCGCGTGAAGGGCTGCAGCACGCAGCTGCGCCTTTACGGGCCGGTCGAACCTTGGCTCGACAAGAGGTGGCGTCCCGGAGAGATCGAGCCGATGTGAGTGAGCTTCCAAGGTGCATCATCGAACCTCGGCTATCTGCCCCTCGGAAGTGGCCGCTCGGAGCGCCGGGAATTTTGGGTCGTGTCCCGCCTTCCAGCCTCCGGTCGACCAGGCTCGATCGGTCGTGTGGCGTATTGACGGCCGCGCCCGGCGTGTTCATCATCCTTGGCAGCGGTCACCTAATGCGTAGTCTGCCAACCCCGTGGAGTGACAGCCATGATGCAGAACCTCGTGGCCGGAGGTGTCTTGGTGGCTTTGATTATCATGGGCTTGCTTGCCTTCGCCCAGAAACACGAAGGGTGCTTGCACGGGCGCTCGATCCAGACCTTCAAGCCCTGCGGATCGATCAGCACTACAATGTAGTGCTGGCTGGGGTATTGCCGCCGTATGGCCACCAAGCGGCTCGGCATCGTCAACCCTCCTTCTCTTACTCTTGGCGCTGTTAAGAGATGATCGTGCGATGTCCAGGTGTGGTCGCCCTCATCGTCAAGATATCGCTGATGGCTGTCCTGGCGAACTGGCCCGGCACATCTGCAGTCGCAGCGGAGAATCTCTATCGCGCACAGACAATCGTCACGGGAGAGGGCGAAGCCGATCGCATCATCGGCTTTGCCGCTTGTCTCGAGGACGTTCTCGTCAAGGTTTCCGGAGCCCTCAAACTCGAGAGCGATCCTCGGCTAGATGCGTACAAATCGCGCGCGGCCGATTTCGTCGGCGCCTATAGCTACCACGACCAGATGTCCGGCAAGCCGAAGCGCGACGAGCAGGGCACCCGCGACCGGCCGTACGATTTGATCGTCGATTTCGACGACAACAAGATCAACGATGTTCTCAACTCGCTCGGCGTCAGGCCCTGGCTTTCGCGCCGCCCGATCCTTGGCGTTTTTGTCGGGATGGAGCAGGGCTCAAGACAATATATCGCCACATCGGATGCAAGGCAGTCCGACCTGCAACGTGACTCGCTTCTCGCCGCCGCCCTGAAGCGGGGCATGATGATCGTGCTGCCCGATGTCGCGGCATTGGCGAAAGCCAATATCAATGCCGCTGAGCTCTTGACGATGGCATCCTCGACATTGGCATCTGTGGCAGCCGAACGGGGTGGCGAAGTCGTCCTAGTCGGACGGCTAAAGTGGGACGAGTCGGAGCTCGGATGGGCGACGGAGTGGCGGATGGACTGGAATGGCCGGACGCACCGATGGCAGCTTCGCGGCGTCACATTTGATGAAGCCTTCCGCCGCGGCATCGGCGGCGCGGCCCAGATCCTCTCGGGGAACGGTGATCCGGGATAGGCGGAAGCGACCGGCCACTGCCCAAGACGGCGCCTTTTGACCGCCACCGGAACAATCGGCGCAATGACGTTGGCCGTCTGATCTGTGCGGCATTTCACTCTCAATCGATGTAATCTGCGGTAATTCAACCTGGGGCCCTGACGAGCCCGGATGCAAAGTTCATTTTCCTTTCGGAGGCGCGGCGAATGGGCCGGCTGCCTCGCAAGTGCGGCGTTCCGATCGATAGTGGCGTGGCGAGCGCACACCTTTTGTCCCGTAGCCGCGCGGGAACACAGGTCGGCCGGCAAGGCCATGATTGACAGCAGCTCAGCCGGGAGGCGACGTGCAGGAGATTGCCGAGTGGCTTGATCGACTTGGTCTCGGGCAATACGCGCAGCGTTTTGCCGACCACGCGATTGACGTGTCCGTTCTGCCCCACCTGACGGACGACGACCTGAAGGACATCGCAATTCCGCTCGGGCACCGGCGGAAAATCCTTGCAGCCATCGGCGAGCCGCCAGCCCCCACGCAGGCTGCACCCGAGCGCGCCGTAGCCTCGGTGGAACCGAAGGCGCCCGACACGGCGGAGCGCCGTCAGGTCACCGTGATGTTCGTCGACCTCGTGGGCTCGACGGAACTTTCGACGCGCATGGATCCGGAGGATTTGCGAGACATCATTTCAACCTACCAGAAATGTGTCACGAAGACCGTGCGACGCTTCGACGGCTTCGTGGCGAAATATATGGGCGACGGCGCTCTCATCTATTTCGGCTATCCGGAGGCACACGAGGATGATCCGGAGCGTGCGGTACGGGCCGGGCTGGAGCTGATCTCGGCGATTTCCGCCCTCAAGGCTCCGGTCGTTCTGCAAATCCGCATCGGGATTGCGACCGGGGTGGTGATCGTGGGAGATCTCAGCGGGTCGGGCAACGCTCAGGAGCGCGGCATTGTCGGTGAAACTCCAAACCTGGCCGCGCGGCTGCAACAGGCCGCGTCACCCAACATGGTGGTCATTGCTGACGGCACCCGGAGGCTGCTCGGAAATCTGTTCGAGCTGCAGGATCTCGGGACAAGAGACCTCAAGGGTATCCAGGGCGATGTGCGCGTTTGGGCGGCACTGCGACCCAGCTCGGTGGCGAGCCGCTTTGAGGCACTGCACGCGGGTGCCCTGACGCCGCTGGTGGGGCGGGAAGAAGAACTCGAGTTGCTGCTTCGGCGCTGGTCAAGAGCCAAGGCCGGCGAAGGTCAGGTAGTGCTGATTTCCGGCGAAGCGGGGATCGGCAAATCACGGCTCACCTTCGGACTGTTGCAGCAACTTGCGCTCGAGCCGCACATACGCCTGCGTTACGTCTGTTCGCCGCAACACACCGACAGCGCGCTTCATCCGGTCATCAGCCAGTTGATGCGCGTCGCCGCATTGGAAGACGATGACGGCCCGCAATCGAAACTGGACAAGCTCGACGCGCTGCTGGCACAGAGCTCGACGCCGCCTGAGGATGCATCCCTGATCGCCGAATTGCTGTCGTTGCCCAACGATGGGCGCTACCCTCCGGTCGAAGTCGAGCCGCAGCTCCGTCGTCAGAAAACGCTGGCAGCTCTCTGTTCGCAGCTCGAGGCGCTGGCGCGGATCAGTCCCGTGCTGATGATTGTCGAAGATGCGCATTGGACCGATCCAACCAGCCTCGAATTGTTTGCCCGGGTGGTGGATCTGGTCGCCGGACACCGGCTCTTGATGCTCGTCACTTTCAGGCCGGAATTCAGCCCGCCCTGGATCGGACGGTCGCATGTGGCTGCGCTGACGCTCAATCGGCTGACGCGGCGCGACATCGCTTCCCTCATCAAGGAAGTCGTCGGCATCTGGTCGCTGCCGACAGGCATCCGCCAGGACATCATCGAGCGCAGCGACGGCGTTCCGCTGTTCGCGGAGGAAATGACCAAGGCGGTGCTGGATGCGGAGGGCGAGAACGAAGCGCAGCGGGCCGCCGCAGCAAAGCCAAAGTCGGTGGTGCCGGTCCCGGCCAGCCTGCAGGCCTCGTTGATGTCGCGGCTCGACCGGCTCGGCTCGGCGAAAGATATAGCGCAGGTTGGCGCGGCAATTGGCCGGGAATTTCCCCACATGTTGCTGGCCGCGGTGGTGCGAAAGCCGCCGGCGGAATTGGCCGGCGCGCTTGACCGGCTGGTAGCGGCGGGTTTGCTGTTTCGGCAGGGCATCCCGCCGCATGCGAGCTATCTGTTCAAGCATGCGCTGGTGCAGGACGCAGCTTACAGCACGCTATTGCGCGAGCCACGGCGCGTGCTGCATGCGCGCATCGCCGAAGTCCTCGAGAGAGAGTTTCCCGAAATCGCCGAAAGCCAGCCCGAGTTGCTGGCGCGTCATTACATGAATGCCGACCTGATCGAGAAGTCCGCGTTCCTCTGGGGCAAGGCGGGACAACGCTCACAGGAGCGCTCGGCACTGGCCGAAGCCGCAGAACAACTTACCCACGCCCTGGCGCAGATCGCGACCTTGCCCAGCACGCCCGATCTGCGGCGCGAGCAGATCATTTGGCAAACCGCGCTCGTGAACACGCTCATGCATGTCAAGGGATATAGCGCGCCCGAAACCAAGGCTGCCGTGGCTCAGGTGAGAGCGCTGATCGAGCAGGCGGAACAGCTCGGAGAATCTCCCGACGACGCCTCATTGCTGCTTTCGGCGCTGTTCGGGCAATGGCTCGTCAATTTCATCAGCTTTGACGGCGAGGCTGCGCGGGAGCTCGCCGCGCGGTTTCTTGCTCTCGGTGAGAAGGACGGGACGACGGTACCGCTCATGGTCGGACACCGCACCATGGGGAGTACGCTCGCGTTCATGGGGGACCAGGTCAAGGCTCTGGCGCACTACAACGAGGCGCTGGCGCTTTACCGTCCGGCCGAGCACCGGCGATTGATGACGCGCTTCGGCCAGGACCTCCGGATGACGTGCCTGGGCTTTCGTTCAATGGCGTTGTGGCAGCTCGGCTATCCCGATGCTGCGCTCAGGGATGCAGACTGCGCGCTGATGGAAGCGCGCCAGATTGAACATGCCGCCACTTTGATGTTCACGCTGAACTTCCCAATTCTTGTGAACACCTATTGCGGAAATTATGACGCGGCAAACGAGTATCTCAAGGAACTTGCCAGCCTGGCGGAGGAGAAGCGCGCGCCATTCCGAAAGGCAGAAGGGGTGTTGCGGCGAGGCTATGTCCTCACCCTCATGGGACGAGCCACGGAGGCAGTCGAGACGGTCACGTTGGGCATCGATTTATGGCGATCGGCCGGATCGACCATATTCACGCCGGAGCACCAGTTCATGCTGGCAATCGCGCATGCGGATTCGGGCCAATTCGACGATGCCTGGCGCTGCATCGACAAGGCAATGGCGGCGATGCAAGTCACCAAGGAAAAGTGGTGTGAGGCTGAGGCGCATCGCGTTGCCGGCGAAATCGCGCTCAAATCGCCGCAGCGTGACGTGGCGAAAGCGAAAGCATATTTCGAGCGATCCCTCACTCTTGCGCGCGCACAGCAGGCCAAGTCGTGGGAATTGCGCGCAGCCATGAGCCTGGCACGGCTTTTGGCTGAGCAGGGCAAGAGAGAAACGGCCCACGACCTTCTCGCCCCGGTCTACGATTGGTTCACCGAAGGTTTTGACACACGCGACTTGCGCAACGCCAGAGCCTTGCTTGGCGAGCTTCATTGACAGCCTTCATTGACAACCCTGCCGCAACGAAGCTTCGCCCTTTTCAACCTCGCGGAGGGCTGAGCTATTCGGCAGCCATTTGGGACAGTTCAAGCTGAACGAGCCGCTCGACGGCCGGCTCCTGGAGAGCGCTTGGCGGCTTCAGCAATTGCTGAACCTCTGCGAGCAGCCGGTGAACGGCAGGATCGCGCATCGCGGCCCGAAGCAGGGCTCCGTTATATTGGAGCCGGCTCTCGAAATCCACCGGGCGCTCGCCGCGTGTCTCGGGATAGACCAGATCCGGGATCGCCGACATGTTCCAGGGACCCTCGACCAATGGCAGGCTTTCGGAAAAGAACGCCAGCGCCAGTCCGGCAAGCGGATCGGCCTTGGTCGCGCGCCCCTGCAGAAGCTGCCTCAGAAGGCGAGCTTCCTGCGCCGCCGCGCTCATGCCCTGGCCATAGACCGGGTTGAAGCGGCAGATCGAATCGCCGATCGGCAGCAGGCCGCGCGGGAATGCGCTTAGCCGGTCGAAACGACGCCATACGCTGGCTGGGAAGGCATAGCGCTCGAATCCGCCCTGCCGCTCGGCGTGCGCAATGGCGTTGTAGACCGTCTGCGTCTCGAGACGCCTGGCATAATCCATGAAGCCGTCCGGCTCAGCCGGCGGCTGTTCGCCGAGCCGTCCCGAGAGCGTCACGACCCAGCGGTTGCCTTCGATCGGCATCAGATAGCCGCCGCGGCTGCGTTCCGGCGCATGGGGATGAGTGGCGACGCCTCCCCAATCGGTGGATGCATCCTGGGGAATGGCGAAGGTCGTCGTCGTATAATGGAGATCGACACCAATGACGATTTCATCAGGTACCGGCTGCCTGGTCGAACGGAGCAGCGCCAAGGTTGGCGCACCACGTCCGGAAGCATCGACAACGAGATCGGCTGCGAGGGTTTCCTGCCGCCCATCGGCATCTTCGCATATGACGCCTGTGACCATGGTGCCATCTGATGTAGCGGTGATCTCGAGCACCCGGCATCCCGGCCGGATCGTCAGGTTGGTCAGCCTCTCGGCCTGTCGGCGCGTGATCAGCTCGATCAGCGGACGGGATGCGCAGTAGAGGAACCAGCCGAAATCACGCGACGGGAGTGGACCGAGACCCGGGATCTCCATGCGCACGTCGCGTGACATTCGAAGCGGCACCGAACCGGCATTTGCCAGATCCCGCTCGAAATGCGGAAACAGGTCGGTCAGCGCCCGCTGGCCGCCCGGCAGCAGAACGTGCAGATGCCGGGATTGCGGCGTGCCCGCTCGCGGCACTGCCTGTTCAGGCAGGCGGTCGCGCTCAAGCACGATCACCCGTTCGAAGTGGTCGGCCAGCGCACGCGCCGCGGCCAAACCAGCCATGCTCGCACCGATCACTACGGCCTGTTTACCGATCGCTCTGACTACCATCGCAGTCTCTCCTCATTCGCGCAGCGGTGTCGCATCATGAGGGGACGAACGGGTTACAGCGTGATTTCAGCGCGGAAGAAGCGCGTTACGATCGTAGTGCCGCGAGGCGACGACCGCCTGATCTGCGCACAAAGTGTTCATTTGAGATTGCTCTACCCCGCGAGCACCAGATCGCTGGCCTTCTCGGCGACTGCGATTGCGGCAGCATTGGTCATCGCCTGCGGGATCCCGGGGAACACCGAGGCATCGATGACGCGCAGGCCCGCCACGCCTTTCACGCGCAAAGCCTCGTCGACGACGGTCCCGATGCGGCACGTGCCGACAGGGTGATGAAATGAATCTGTCGCGCCGCGAATGAACTTGCGGATGTCGCCGGCGGTCTTTGCCTCGGGCCCCGGATAGACTTCGCGGGCTCGCCAGTCGGCAAAGGCTGCACGGGCACCGATCTCGCGGGCGAGAGAAACGCCCTCGACAAGAAGGTCCATGTCGGCCGGCTCGGAGAGATAGTTCGGATCGATCAGAGCCGAAGCCCGCGGATCGCCGGAGGCGAGTTTCACGCTGCCGCGGCTGCGGGGCCGCATCAGGCAGGAAACGACCACGTAAGCCGGAGGAGGCAACGGGCCGACGCTCGGCAGGACGAACGGCAAGGACAGGCACATCACAAGGTGCTCCGGGCTGTCATCTGGGTCGGTGCCCGGCACGTAGAGGACAGCGTCGGCATGGTTGTAGTGCGAGCGCGGCACCTCGCGCCGTGCGGCATACGCCACGCCCGCGACCAATGGATGGTCCTGGAGATGGCCGCCGACATCCGGCAGGTCCACGACAACGGGAATGCCGAACGATCGGAGCTGGTCGGCCGGGCCGATTCCCGACAGCATCAAAAGGCGTGGCGAATCGATCGCACCGGCACAAAGCAGCACCTCGCTCGCGGCCCGCAAGATGCGTTCGGCGAGCCGCACGCCGATGCACCGTCCACCTTCGATCACGAGTCCCAGCACGTCCGTGTCGACCAGCAGATCGACGCTCACGTCTTCGAGACTTCCGAGATACGCCGTCGCCGCATCGTGGCGGGCGCCGTCCTTGATACTGAGTTGATTCCAGCCGACGCCGGTCGTGACCTCCCCTCCGATATCCGGTGACATCGGGTATCCGAGGTCTTGTGACGCCGTGACGAAGGCGGATGCCACCGGATTGCGATCCCCGACATCCGCGAGCGACAGGACGTGGAGAGGACCACTGCCTCCCCGCCATGCACTGGCACCGCCGGAAAAAGTCTCGGCGCGCTTGAAGTATGGCAAAAGGTCCGCCGCGCGCCACCCGGCGGGCCAGCGGTCATAGGCAGCCGGGTGGCCGCGCTGATAGGCCAGAGCATTGATCGTACTGGAGCCGCCCACGACCCTGCCGCGTGGACAGCGGATAATGCGGCCTCCCAACCCCGGTTGTGGGGTCGTCAAATAACGCCAGTCAAGCTCGCTACCCTGCAGCTTGGGCCACTCCTGTGGATCCCTGACCGCTGCCAGCTTCGTTTCTCCGCCGGCCTCGATGAGGAGCACCCGTCGTCCAGCGACAGCGAGTCGATGCGCCATGACGCAACCGGACGAGCCTGCACCGACAATGATGTGGTCGTAGGACGAAGCGAGCTGCTCAGGCGAATGCAATACGCGGACGCCGGATGCGGGCCCTGCCCCGGCGCCTGCGGAACGAGCCAGGCTCGACAGCGCGAGGCCGCCGCCGACCGTTGCCGCCAGGGCGTCGCGGCGATTGAGTTGCCGGCTCGTGACGCCGCCGCGGCGATCTCCTGAGATCATGCTGGACATTGGTCTCCCCCGCCTGCTGCCCGCCGGCCTGCACAGCTCGCTTCCTTGCACCAATCTTTTTACGCTTTTCTTGCCTCTCGGTACAAAGTGGTTACGGAACATCACGACGATCTTGCCGAATTGTTCGCTCGCCGCGGTGACTGGCCGCCGCAAATCCGCTATTTTCGCAGCTCATTTCGAAGGTCGAAACATGGTGCGTGCCAGCAATGTAATGATCGGGACGTTGGCGCTGGCGTTGATCGCCGGCGCGCTGAGCGGCTGGCTCGGTTACCGCAAATATGCCGGAATCCAGCGGCAGGTGCCGCTCCGGGTGATCTTTGAGGGTTCGGCCTCGGGTCTGCGCCGCGGCGGCAGCGTGAATTTCGCCGGCGTGCGCATCGGCGAGGTGGAGTGGATCAGGCTCGACCGTCACCGCGTGATCGCGATGACACGGATCGACAAAACAGCGCCGATCAAGAAGGACACCCAGGTCGGCCTCGAATTCCAGGGCCTGACCGGCATTGCCGCGATCTCCTTCACCGGCGGCACCGACGAGGCACCGCTTCCGCCGACCGGCGCCGACGGCATTCCGGAATTGACCGCCGATCCCCTGGGGACGATGGGCATCCAGGAAAAGATCCGTGCCGTATTGCGCAATGTCGACACGGTCATCGACGACAATGAGGATGCGATCAAAGACACGTTGCGGGGATTCGAGACCTTCACCGCCTCGCTGTCGAGCAATGGCGAGAAGATCAGCAGCGTCATCAGCACCGCCGAGGCGGGCGTCAGTGCCGTCGACGACGGCATGAGCCGCACCGAAGCATTCCTGAAGAGCCTCGGCAGCGACAAATATGGCGGCGAATTGCTGCCGACCGTGATCTCGCTGCGCGAACTGATCGAGGGCTTCGACAAGAAGTCCGGCGCGCTGATGGCCGACACGAGGAAGATGCTCGGCGATATCAGCCAGTCCGTGAACCAGGCGAACCGAAAATTTGGCGGAACCGGCGGCGGGCGCTAACGTAGCGCGACCATAACAAATACGGAAACGCCCGCTGTGCACGACAAGACGATCAGCCCGCCCGCGCCGCCGCCCACGGTATCCCGCGCCCAGAGCGCCGTGCCGCGGCGTCTGCAGCGCTATCTCACGCTTGACGATTTCGAGCCGGCCGCGCGACGGCTGCTGCCGAAATTCCTGTTCGGCTATATCGACGGTGGCGCCGAGACCGATGCGGCCAAGCGCGACAACCGCAGGGCTTTCGTGGAATACGGCTTCGTGCCGCGCGTGCTCAAGGACGTCTCCGGCCGCGACCAGACCACGACCTTGTTCGGCAAGACCTACGCCGCGCCCTTCGGGATTCCGCCGATGGGCTCGTCCGCGCTCTGCGCCTATCGCGGCGACATCGTGCTGGCGCGGGCGGCCGCCGCGATGAACGTGCCGATGATCCTGTCCGCCTCCTCGCTAATCACGCTGGAGGACGTCCGCCGCGAGAACGAGGCCGCATGGTACCAGGCCTATCTCGCCGGGGTCGACGCGCGCATCGAGCCTCTGGTCGACCGCGTGGCTGCGGCCGGCTACGACACCTTCGTCGTCACCGCCGACGTGCCGGTGGCGCCCAACCGCGAGAACAACATCCGCAACGGCTTCCAGGTGCCGCTTGCGATCACGCCGCGGGTGTTCTGGGACACGATCACGCATCCGGATTGGCTGCTCAACACCTGGGCGCGCACGGTTCTCAATCACGGCATGCCGCATTTCGAGAACATGGACGCGCAGCGCGGCCCGCCGGTGCTCTCAAAGAACCTGATCCGCAACATCGGCGCACGCGATCAGCTCGCCTGGAAGCATGTCGAGCTGATCCGCAAGCGCTGGAACGGCAAGCTGGTGGTCAAGGGCCTGGTGTCGCCGGAGGATGCGCGGATCGCGCGCGAAAGCGGCGTCGACGGAGTGATGCTGTCCAACCACGGCGGCCGCCAGCTCGACTACACGGTCTCCGCGCTGCGCACGCTGCCGGAGATCGCCGCGAAGGCAAACGGCATGACCGTGATGGTCGACGGCGGCATCCGCCGCGGCACCGACATCATCAAGGCCCTGGCGCTGGGCGCCGACTTCGTATGGGTCGGGCGACCGTTCCTGTATGCCGCGGTCGCCGCCGGCGAAGCCGGCGTGACACGCGCCATCACATTGTTACGCGACGAAATCGACCGCGATCTCGCGCTGCTCGGCATCCGTTCAATCGGCGAGATCACGCCGGACCTGGTGCGGAAGTTTTGAGATCGCTTCTCCCTCTCCCCGTTCTTACGGGGAGAGGGTTGGGGTGAGGGGCTCTCTCCGCAAGCACGGAAATAGACGAACTCGCGGAGGCTCCTCCTCACCCGGAATTCAAGCTGCGCTTGAATTCCGGCCTCTCCCCGCACGCGGGGCGAGGCAATCCGAGCTCGCCGCTCGGCCCTACCCCATCCTGAACTTGCTGTAGGCCTCGCTGGTCGCGACGATCACGTGCTCGGCGCAGGCGTTGCGGCGGTGAGGGTCGCAGAGAGTTTCGTACTCGGCCGAGGTCATCATGTCGATGAAGGCCGCGACGGCGGGGTAATGGACCAGCGCCAGGTAATCCCACTGGTTGCCGTCTGGCCGGCCGAGCGCGACCGTTTTGGCATTGCCGGTCCAGAGCAGCGTGCCGCCGCGCGCCTTGATCATCGGCACCGTGAGCGCGCTGTAGCGCAGATAGGCGTCCCAGCCCGAGCCCTCGCCATCGAGCGAGCGCTCGCGAAAGCGCATCAGGTTCACCATCACGACCGGCTCGTGCGGCTGCAGCGCCTTGAGGCCTTCGACGTTCAAGAGGTCCACGCCCATCCGTCTCTCCGATGATTCCTTGTGCAGTTCAGCATCGCATATGTCGCCTCCATGACGCGCCAGCGGCAGCGCGCATGGCTGCTCTCTTCCGGAGCGTCTTGTCGCACGCGGAGAATCCGGCAAAAAGGTCCCGCAGCATGACCGACCTCCGCGCCTTGCCGTCCGCATCCGCTCCCACACGCCGCTCCGCGATCGCCTGGCTCAACAACCAGCCCTATCTGCTGCTCAGCCTGACCTCGCTGTTCTGGGCCGGCAATATCGTGATCGCACGCTATGTCGGCAATCACGTGCCGCCACTGACGCTGTCCTGCCTGCGCTGGCTCGGCACCAGCCTGATCCTGCTGCCCTTTGCCTGGCCGCATCTGCGGCGTGACTGGCCGACGCTGCGTGCCCGCCTGCCGCTATTGCTGCTGCTCTCATTGACCGGCTTCGCCTTCAACAATGCGATCTCCTATTGGGGGCTGCAATACACCGAGGCCCTCAACGCGCTGTTGATCCAGTCGGCGGGGCCGCTGTTCGTTGCGCTGTGGGCGCTGGTGCTGTTCGGCGTGCGGCTGACCGGCGCGCAGCTCGCCGGCATCACCCTCTCGCTGGCCGGTGTGCTCACCATCATTCTGCGCGGCGACCTCGGCGCGCTCGCCTCCATCAGCTTCAATCGCGGCGATGTGATGCTCGCCTCCGCGCTATTGTCGTTCGGACTCTATTCCGCGCTGATGATGCGGCGCCCGGTGACGCATCAGCTCTCGCTGATCGCGTTCACCACCGGCTGCGGCGCCTTGATGCTGGTTCCCGGCTCGATCTGGGAATATATGACCGGCGCCACGCTCAAGTTCGACGCGCTCACGCTGGGAACGCTGGCCTATGTCCTGATCTTCCCGTCGGCAATGGCCTATCTGTTCTTCAACCGCGGTATCGCGCTGATCGGACCGAACCGGGCCGCGCCGTTCTTCCATTTGGTGCCGGTATTCGGCTCGGCGATGGCGATCTTCCTGCTCGGCGAGGCGCTGCAGCCGTTTCACCTGATCGGCTACGCGCTGGTGCTGGCCGGCGTCGTGATCGCCTCACGACGAGGCTCGGCCAAACGGTGAATGCGGCGCGGCAACGCCTTCCGCTTTCAGCCGCGACCGAGTAGTTTCCCCGGCAACCAACTGCCACAAACCCAGCGGAGGAAAGCACGATATGATCTCGGGACTGAAACACCATTGGCGCATCGCGGCAGCAGCATCCGCGGGGCTCGCGCTGCTATCCGGCGCGGCGACGGCGCAGGCGCCGGGCTACCCGAACCGCAACATCACGCTGGTGCTACCGTTTGCGGCCGGTAGCGGCACCGACACCACGACGCGCCTGATCTCGAAGGAGGTCGGCACTGCGCTCGGCGTCACCATGGTGATCGACAACAAGGCGGGCGCCAACGGCTCGATCGCGGCAAGTTACGTCGCCCGCTCCGCGCCTGACGGCTACACCCTGTTCGTGACGACCAACACGACGCATTCGGCCAATCCTTTCCTGCTCAAGACCATGAGCTACGACCCGGTCAAGGACTTCACGCCGATCGCGCGCACCGGCGACTTGCCATTCATGCTGGTGATCAATCCGGACATCCCGGCAAATTCGGTGGCCGAATTGATCGCGCTCGCCAAGAAGGAGCCCGGCAAATACTCCTACGCCAGCGGCAGTTCGTCAGCTATCGTGTCGGGCGCGACCTTTGCCCGCCTCGCCGGCATCGATCTCTTGCACGTCCCCTACAAGAGCTCGCCGCCCGCGCTCACCGACGTCATCGCCGGCCGCGTCTCCATGATGTTCGTCGACGTCCCGACCGGGCTGCCGCATGTCAACGCCAAGGCGCTGAAGGCGCTCGCCGTCACCACCAAGCGGCGCTCGGCGCTGCTGCCGGAGCTGCCGACCATGGATGACACGGTGAAGGGCTTCGACATCACCTCATGGCAGGGCTATCTCGGCCCGGCCAACATGCCCAAGGACATCGTGGTCAAGCTGAACGCCGAGATCCGCAAGGTCGTCGAGCGTCCGGACATCAAGAGCCAGCTCGCCGAACGCGGCATGGAAGCATTTTCGGGCACGCCCGAGGAATTCGACGCATTCCTGAAAGAACAGCTCGTGCTCTGGGAGCGGCTGATCACAGACGCCGGGATCGAGAAGCAGTGAGCTTTAAGCCGCGCTTCTGATGTTCTGCGTCATGGCCGGGCTTGTCCCGGCCATCCACGTACTTGCGGAGGCAGTCAAAGACGTGGATGCCCGGGACAAGCCCGGGCATGACGGTGAATGCGCTACGCCGCCCGCACCTTGGCCAGGAACTGGTCGACCGCGTTGCGGAGCATTCCGGACTGGGTGTCGAGCTCGCGGGCGTTCGACAGCACGTCGGAGGCCGCGGTGCCGGTGGCGGCGGCGGCCGTGGTGACGCCGCCGATATGGGTGGAGATCTCGCTGGAGCCTGTCGCGACCTGCTGGATATTGCGCGCGATCTCACGCGTCGCATCGCCCTGCTGGTCGACCGAGGTCGAAATGCTGGCGGTGATCTCGCTCATCTGGGCGATCGTCTCGCTGATGCCGCCGATCGAGGCGACCGCCTCCGTGGTCGAGGCCTGCATTGCGGCGACCTGGGCGGAGATCTCCTCGGTCGCTTTCGCGGTCTGATTGGCGAGCGCCTTCACTTCGGAAGCCACCACCGCAAAGCCGCGGCCGGATTCGCCGGCGCGCGCGGCTTCGATGGTGGCGTTGAGCGCGAGCAGGTTGGTCTGCGCGGCGATCGAGTGGATCAGCTTCACCACCTCGCCGATCTTTTCCGCGCCGGTGGAGAGCGCCTGCACGGTGGCGTTGGTGCGCTCGGCATCGCCCACCGCCTTGCTCGCGATCTCGCTGGACCGCGCGACCTGGCGCGAGATCTCGGTCACCGAGCTCGACAGTTCCTCGGCCGCGGCAGCCACGGTGCCGACATTGTTCGAGGCGCTTTCGGACGCCGCGCTGACGGTCGCAGCCCGCGCGCTGGCGTCGCTCGCGGTCGCCGTCATCGATTGCGCCGTGGTCTGCATGCCGGCCGCGGCGGTCGCGACCGAACGGACCACGCCGGTGATGCTGCGTTCGAAATCGTTGGCGATATTCTCCATCGCGGCACGGCGTTCGGCCGTAACGCGGGCCTGCGTCTCCGCCTCTGCCTGCTCGAGGCCGCGGATGCGAACCGCATTGTCCTTGAATATCTGCACGGTCGCCGCCATGGCGCCGACCTCGTCGCCCCGGCCGACGCCGGGAATATCGCCATCGAGCTTGCCGTCGGCGAGTTCCCGCATCCTTGTGCCGAGCTGGCCGAGCGGCCTGGTGATGCTGCGGCCGATCAGCCAGGCGATCGAGCCGGAGATGATGGCGATGCCGAGGATCGAAAGGCCGAGCAGCCACGCGATCGGCGCCAGCTTGGCATCGATATCGTCGATATAGGCCCCGGTGCCGAGATACATGTCGAAGCCGGGAACGGCGACGGCATAGCCGATCTTGCGGATCGGCTTCTGCTCGCCGGGCCGCACATATTCATAGGTGAGGAGGATTTCGCCCTTCGCCTTCACGCCATCCATCAATTCGCGGGACAACCTGCGGCCGTTGGTGACCACGTCCATACGGTTGGTGCCGATCTGCTTGGGATCGGGCGCAAGGACGGTGATGCCGTCATAGGACGTGCCGAACAAATAGCCGGAGCCGTTGTCATAGGTCATGGAATTGCCGCGCTTGCCGAGCTCGGCGAGCGCCGCCTCCTTGGTCATCCGCCCGGCATCGACCTCCTTCTTGAGGCCGGCTGCCATGTTCACGGCCATCTCGACCATCGCCTTGGTCTGATCGATGCGCGCGTTCATCATTTCGCGCTGCATCAGATGGCCCGCCAGCACGCCGGCGGCGCAGAGGCCGAGGATGGTCACCCCCACCAAAATGCCGAGTTTCGGGGTGATCTTTAGGTTGGTCAGCTTCACAGGGCGTCTCCGGGAATGGCGCGCTTGCATGTTTGGCGGATTGATTCGGTCCACCCTAATGTGAGAGCCTTTAGCGTCAGGTTACGAAGCTTCCCCGTAAAAGCCCGGGAACGCCGCGCTCAAGGCGACCTGGAACGGCGCGGGGCGCTTCGGCCCGCGAGGGCGCGGCAGCGACGACTTGTCGCGGCCGGGTGACGGCAGAACGACCAACAACCAAAGAAGAAAATCGGGAGCAGGAGATGTCGAAGTTCAGGGTGGTGACGCCGAAGGGCGCAAGCTTCACGGTGGCCGGCGGCGGCTACGACTATGAGAAGGAAGCGCTCGATCCGATCGGCGCTGAGATCATCGAGGCTCCCGCCAACGAGACCGAATTCATCGCCGCGGCCAAGACGGCCGACGCGATCTACGCCAAGGGCATGCCGATCACCAAGGCGGTCATCGATGCGCTCGAGAACTGCAAGGTGATCACGCTCGGCAGCGTCGGCGTCGACAGCGTCGACGTCAAGGCGGCAACCGCCCGCGGCATCCCCGTCACCAACATTCCCGACACCTTCATCGAGGAAGTCGCCGATCACGCCATGATGCTCTTGCTTGCCGGCTTCCGCCGCCTGGTCGAGCAGGACAAGATGGTGCGCGAAGGACGCTGGACCGAAGGACGCCCGGCGCTCCTGAAAATTCCGCGCCTGATGGGACAGACGCTCGGCTTCATCTCGTTCGGACGCGTGGCACGCGCGGTGGCGAAGCGCGCCGCGCCTTTCGGCCTGCGGATGATCGCCTACGATCCGTTCATCCAGGAAACGCTGATGTCGGAACACAACGTGCTGCCGGCGACGCTGTCGGAGGTGCTGTCGCAATCCGACTTCGTCTCGATGCACGCGCCGGCGCGGCCCGAGGTGCATCACATGCTCACCGAGAAGCATTTCCGGCAGATGAAGAAGAGCGCGATCTTCATCAACACCGGACGCGGCGCCACGGTGGACGAGGAAGGGCTGATCAAGGCGCTGCAGGAAGGCTGGATCGCGCATGCTGCGCTCGACGTGCTGGAGAAGGAGCCGCCGTCGCACAACAATCCCCTGCTCCGCATGGACAACGTCACGCTGACCGCCCATGTCGCCTCCGCATCTGCACGTTTCGATGAAGCGCGCAAGCGGCGCGTGGGCTACGAATTGTCACTGGTGCTTTCCGGGCTGTGGCCGGTAAGCTGCGTCAATCCGTCGGTGCTGCAGAACACCTCGCTCCGGCGCTGGCAGCCCGTCAGCATGGATCGCGGCCCGAACAGCTAGCCGGCGGGGAACGCACGTTTCCCGCGAAACGGAAATTGTGCGGGGCAAAAGTCTCTAGAGCATGATCCGGAAAAGTGTGAAGCGGCTTTTCGAAAAGATCATGCTCAAACAATATTAGGCGATCGCTTCGGCCCCATGAGGGCTGAAGCTCACGTTCACCGGCGAGTAACGCCGGGAACGATAAAACAGGGAGGAGACTATGGGGAACGACCTCACCCGTCGCGACGCGTTGGCGCTTGGCCTCTCGGCTGCGGCGCTGGCGGCAACCGGCGCTTCGGCACAATCAACGGAATCGCTGGTCAAGGCGGCCGACGTGGCGGCACCGTCGCTACCGATCGAGAAGGGCGCAAGCCTGCGGATGCTGCGCCCGGTCCGCTTCGTCAAGGCTGACGAGGACGTGTTCCGCGCCAACGCGGCCAAATTCACCGAGAAGATGGGCGTCGAGGTCAAGGTCGATTTCGTCGGCTGGGAGGACATCAACCAGCAGACCGCGGTGACCTCGAACTCTGGCGCTGGTCCCGACATCATCATCGGCTTCTCGGACGCGCCGCATATCTACGCCGACAAGCTGATCGAACTCACCGATGTCGCCGAATATCTCGGCAAGCGCTATGGCGGCTGGCAGACGCTGGCCCAGAAATACGGTAAGCGCGCCAAGGGCAACGCCTGGATCGGATTGCCGTTCGGCGCCAGCGGCGGCCCGCTGGTGTACCGCAAGTCGGTGCTGCAATCGATCGGCTACGACAAGATACCGGAGGATCATGCGGGCGTGCTGGACGTCTGCCGCAAGCTGCAGAAGGCCGGCAAGCCCGCAGGCTACGCACTCGGCAACGCCGTCGGCGACGGCAACGGCTTTGCCAACTGGATCCTGTGGTCGCACAATGCATCCCTGCTCGATGAAGAGGGCAAGGTCACCATCAACAGCAAGGAGACGGTGGCCGCGCTGAAATATCTGAAGGAGCTGTATCCGACCTTCATCGCCGGCACGCCGTCCTGGAATGACGTCTCCAACAACCGCGCCTACTCCTCGCAGGAAATCGCGCTGACGGCCAACGGCGTCTCGCTCTATTTCGCGCTGAAGAACGATCCGGCGACCGCTGCGATCGCCGAGGACACCGAGCATCAGTTCCTGCCCAAGGGCCTGGCGAGCTCTACGCCGATGTCGGGGCTGACGCTGAACGCGATGGTGTTCAAGCACAGCCCCTATCCGAACGCGGCGAAAGCCTTCCTGCAGTTCATGCTGGAGAAGGAGCAGTACGAGCAGTGGCTCAACGCCAACAGCGGGTACTGGTCGCAGCCGCTCGCGGCCTACGCGGATGCTGCCGTGTGGTCCGGCGATCCCAAGGTCAAGATCTTCAAGGACACCATGAAAAGCCAATACTACGCCGGCTACAAGGGCCCGATCTCGACCGCGACCGGCGCCGTCAATGCCGACTATGTGCTGGTGCAGATGTGTGCGTCTGTCGCGACCGATGCCGCAACGCCGGAGGCCGCCGCCGCCGAAGCCGAGCGGCGCTGCAAGCGATATTTCCGGCGCTAAATCGACAAACACCGTCATTGCGAGGAGCAACGCGACGAAGCAATCCATGTCTCCACAAGCGGTAAGATGGATTGCTTCCGCCTTCGCCCGTTGGGCTACGGCGGACAAGTCGCTACGCTCGCAATGACGGTCTGGGACTTCCACAGCACAGGACACACATTCATGTCCGTGACCACACTATCCCCCCGAGGCGTCGCGCTGCGACAGCCGAACTGGTTCGCGCGCCTGCTCGACTACAAGCCGTTCCTGATCGTCGTCTGCCTCGCGCCGGCGATCGGGCTGCTCGCCGTGTTCCTCACCTATCCGCTTGGGCTCGGCGTCTGGCTCGCCTTCACCGACACCACGATCGGGCGACGCGGCATCTATGTCGGACTGGAGAATTTCCAGTACCTCCTCAGCGATCCCCTGTGGTGGGGCGCGGTGTTCTACAGCGTGTTCTACACGGCGGTCGCGACCTTCGGAAAATTCGCGCTCGGCTTCTGGCTGGCGCTGCTGCTCAACAACCACTTCCCGTTCAAGAGCATCCTGCGCGCCATCGTGTTGCTGCCCTGGATCGTGCCGACCGTGCTGTCGGCGCTAGCGTTCTGGTGGATCTACGATCCGCAATTCTCGATCATCTCCTATCTGCTGGTCGACGTGCTGCACTGGCGCTCCACCAATATCGACTTCCTCGGCTCGGCCTGGCCGGCGCGATTCTCGCTGATCGCGGCCAATATCTGGCGCGGCATCCCGTTCGTGGCGATATCGCTCTTGGCGGGCCTGCAGACCATCTCGCCGTCACTGTACGAGGCGGCGATGCTGGACGGCGCCTCATCCTGGCAGCGCTTCCGCTACATCACCTTCCCGATGATGATGCCGATCCTCGCCATCGTGATGACGTTCTCGATCATCTTCACCTTCACCGATTTCCAGCTCGTCTATGCCATCACCCGCGGCGGGCCGGTGAACTCGACGCACCTGCTCGCGACGCTGGCGTTCCAGCGCGGCATTGCCGGCGGCGAGCTTGGCGAGGGCGCGGCGATCGCGGTATCGATGGTGCCGTTCCTGGTGTTCGCAACGCTGTTCAGCTATTTCGGCCTGGCCCGGCGCAAATGGCAGCAGGGAGAAAGCGATGACTGACGCGGTCGCGCAACCAACCAACGTCGCCAGCGCCGCCCCCGACACCATGGCGTGGGACTCCCGCGCGCGGCGAATGATGATGATCTATCTGCCGCTCGCCTGCTTCGTCATCATCCTGCTGTTCCCGTTCTACTGGATGGCGGTGACCGCGTTCAAACCGAACGCGGAGCTGTTGAACTACAAGGAGCACAACCCGTTCTGGATCTCCTCGCCGACTTTGGCGCATATCCAGCACCTCCTGTTCAACACCGCCTATCCGCGCTGGCTGAAGACGACAATGCTGGTGGCGATCGGCTCCACCTTCCTGTCGCTGCTCGCGAGCACGCTTGCGGCCTACGCAATCGAGCGGCTGCGCTTCCGCGGCAGTCCCTATGTGGGCCTCGGCATCTATCTCGCCTATCTGGTGCCGCCGTCGATCCTGTTCATTCCGCTCGCAACTGTCGTGGTGCAGTTCGGCCTGTTCGACAGCCCCTTGGCGCTGATCCTGGTCTATCCGACCTTCCTGGTGCCATTCTGCACTTGGCTCCTGATCGGCTATTTCAAGTCGATCCCCTATGAGCTCGAGGAATGCGCGCTGGTCGACGGCGCGACAAGGTTGCAGATCCTGCGGCGGATCACACTGCCGCTCGCTGTGCCCGGCCTGATCTCTGCCGGCATCTTCTCCTTCACGCTGTCATGGAATGAGTTCATCTACGCGCTCGCCTTCATCCAGAGCAGCGCCAACAAGACTGTGCCGGTCGCGATCCTGACCGAGCTCGTCTCCGGCGACGTCTATCAATGGGGCGCGCTCATGGCAGGCTCGCTGCTCGGCTCGTTGCCGGTTGCGATCTTCTACTCGCTGTTCGTGGACTATTACGTATCCTCGCTGACGGGCGCGGTGAAGGAGTAGAGGCCGCGGCGAGCGCGTGGCTCAAGCTCCTTCCCCCTGAAAGGGGGAAGGCTGGGATGGGGGTCAAGCCACGGGCGCAGGTGCGCGTGGTGAGACCGGATCCCCACCCGGTTTGCGCTAAGCGCAAACCGACCTCCCCTTTTCAAGGGGAGGTGGGAATACGGCTACCGCAGCGAGAACGAGATCGGGACGTTGAAGCCCATCGCTGCGTGCTTCATGTCGGCGGGAAACGGCGGAAATGGCTGGGCGCGGCGAACCATGGCCACCACTTCCGCATCCAGCGCAGGATTGCCCGAGGAACCGCCGAGCCGGCTCGACGTCACCTGTCCGCCGCGACTGAGCGTGAAAACCACGCTGGCGATGCCCTGCTGTCCGGCGGACTTGGCGCTCGGCGGATATTGCTTGAAGCGCAAGAGATGGGCGCGGACCATCTGATTGTAGGAGGCGACCGCGGCAGCAGATGCGCCGCTGCTGACGGCGGACATGGTCGGTCCCTGGCGCTCGGCGCGTGGTGACGCGGTGGTGCGCGGCGCCGGCGGTGCCTCCGTCGGCTTCTTGGCGTCGGGGCGAACCACCTTCGGCTTGGCCGGCGTGGGCTTGCGGTCGGGAATGGGCTTTGCCGGTTCGGGCGCCGGTGGTGCTGGCTGCACCTTCTGCTCCGGTGGCACCACGACCTCGGGCTTCTCCTGCGGCGGGGTCGGCGGGATCAGCTCTTCCACCGCCTGCTGCGGCACCGGCTCGGGCGGCGAAGCGTCAGCGGCCTGCATCTCGGGGCCCGGCGCGAGATCCAGCGGCGTCGATTGCGGCGCTGATGTCGCCTGCGCCATGTCGACCATGATCGCAGGCAGGGTGACACCGGGCAGCGGCTGCTCGCGATACCATTTCATGCCGGCCGCGATTAGCGCTGCATGCGTGGCGAGGATCACAAGCGCCGAGATGCCCCAGCGCCGCAACGCGGCCTGATCGGTGACGTCATGCAGCGCGAAGGCGTTCATTTGAGGATCAGCTTCGGCCGTCGAGGCCGACCAGCGCGATCTTGAGATAGCCGGCGTTGCGCAGCAGGTTCATCACCTCCATCAATTCGCCATAGCTCACCGCCTTGTCGGCGCGCACGAAGATGCGCTCGTCCTTGCGGCCCTTGGTGGCGCCGTCCAGCGTCGTGGCAAGCGCGTCACGCGCGACGATGTCCTCGCCGACAGCGACCGAGAGGTCGGGCTTCACCGTGACAAACACCGGCTTGTCGGGACGCGGCTGCGGCTCGGCGGTGCTCGCGGGCAGATCGACGCCGAGATCGACCGTGGCGAGCGGTGCCGCAACCATGAAGATGATGAGCAGCACCAGCATGACATCGATGAAGGGGGTGACGTTGATCTCATGCGCCTCGACGAGATCATCCTCGGCGCGAAACCGTCCGCCCCCTGCACTGCCCGCCCCGAGCCTGACGCCCATCATTCACTCCGCGGCGCGGGCGAGGCGAAACAGGCCGCGATCGCCCTCGCGGCTGACCAGGAGCAGCACCATCGCGCAGGCGTCTCCAAGCAGCGCGCGATGCGCCGCGATCGACCGTGTCAGGTGATTGTAGATCACAACCGCAGGGATCGCCGCGACCAGCCCCAGCGCGGTCGCAAGCAACGCTTCGGCAATGCCGGGCGCGACCACGGCGAGATTGGTCGTGTGCGCCTCGGAGATGCCGATGAAGGAATTCATGATGCCCCACACCGTGCCGAACAGGCCGACAAAGGGCGCAGTGGCGCCGATGGTCGCGAGCACACCGGTGCCGCGCGCGATCTGCCGCGCCATCGCGGCCTCGACCCGCTCCAACCTGAGCGCGGTGCGCTCCTTGAAGCCGTCATCGAACACGCCGCCGGAGAGGCTCGCCTCGCGCGCCGCGGACTGGATGATTTGCGCCACCGCGTCGTCGTCGCCGCGGCTCGCCTGCTCCGCCTCGGCCAGCACCGTATCCTGCTCGAGCAGCCGCAGGCGCTGTTTCGCGAGCGCCGTCTTGCGCCGGATCTCGATGGTTTTCGCCAGCCAGATCGTCCACGTCGCCAGCGAGGCGAATGCCAGGCCGATCATGACCGCCTTCACCACGATGTCCGCGCTTTGGAACATGCCCCAAGGCGAGAGGTTGCGCGGCAATAGCGCGTTGTCGTCGGCGGCGAAGCAGGCGGCCGGCCACAGCATTGCGTTGGAAGCGATCAGCGCCATGACGATCGGGCGCCGGCAAAATCCATCGAACCATGCTTGCATGATCGCCTCCCGACCTTGCTTCCTCAGGCCGCATCTCCCGGCGCGATCCGGTCCGCGAGTGCACGGAAGCGCTGGAGCTGGTCGCCGCGCAGCGCGCGGGTCTCGTCGCGACCGACGAACACCTTGAACATGATGCCGCCGTCGACATTGATGAAGGCGATGAAGGCTGACGACTTGCCCATGAAGGGGCGCTCGACAAAGGCGATCGCCGCGCAACGCTCGTGGCGGAGATGGCCGTGCAGGCCCTTCGGCTGCATCAGGTTGAAATAGCCGCGGCCGATCTCGCCCGCTGGTATCGCGCCGGTGAACTCGAAAATCGCATCGTCGGTGTGGACGATCAGCGTCACCTCGCCCCAACCGGCGATGTCCTGCATGGCGGCGGCGAATTCGCCGCCCGCACCGATCCGCGCCATCTCGCCCGGCAACGCCTCGATCACCGCGCGCGGCGAAATCTTTCGCTCGCGCGCGACGTCCTCGATCACGGCGCCGGGATTGTCGGCCATGTAGGCCCTGAGATCGGCGAGCTCCGTACTCGACATAACGGTCTCCTTACGCCGCGGCGCTCGCCTTGCGTTCGCTCTGGATCACCTCAAAGCCTTCGAACTTGGGATGACCGAGATAAAGGCTCTCGCCGGTCTTGTTATCGGCACGGGCATGCGCGCGGCGGAATTCTTCCGAGCGCGTCCAGGCCTCGAACGCCGCCTTGTCGACCCAGGTGGTGTGTGACGAATAGAGCGTGTGGTCCTCGGCCTCCGGCCCCTTGAGCAGATGGAATTCGACGAAGCCCGGCAGGTTGCCGAGATAGGACTCCCGGGTGGCCCAGACGGTCTCGAACGCCTGCTCCGAGCCCTTCTTCACCTGAAACCGGTTCATGGCGATAAACATTGTCGAATTCTCCTTCCTACGTTCGCGGCGTTGGCCGCTTGTCGGGTTTTCGGCGCTGCGCCGCTTGCGCAGCCTGCCGGTTAAGTTGGTTGAAAACAAGAACGCGCCAGGCCGCGCTGGAGCGTCAGCGCGGCCGCGACGCGGATGAAAGAGCTCCCGGTTCCTCGATCAGGTCCCTCCAAAGTGATATCTGAGGCCGCCCTTGAAGACGATCCCCGGCCCCGCGCTGGCCCATTTGACGTCGTTCTGGGTGTCACCGGTGGAGCCGACCGGAATGGCATAGGGACGGTAGTATTGATCCAGGAGGTTCTCGGCCGAGAAGTTGAGCACCAGATCGCGCGTCGGCGTATAGGCCACGTAGAGGTTCACGAGATCGTAGGACGTCGCCGGCGTGAAGGTCGGCGGGATATTGTTGTTGGCCAGCGCCGATGTCCACATCGCGGAGATCACCAGCGTGTTGTCAAGCAGGCGCACGCCGGCCGTCGTCGTGATCTTCTGCGGCGGGATGCTGTAGAGTCCGAGGCCGGTCTGGAGGTTCTTGCCCTGCATGTAGCTCCCGGCAATGCCGACGAACCAGGTTCTGGCATCATACATCGTCTCGGCTTCGAAACCCTCGATTCGGGCCTCGGCGATGTTCTGGTACTGCACGAAGGGCAATACGGTGATCCGCGGTGCGGGCGGCGGACCGGTCGGAACCACGAGCGGAGGTCCGTACGACACCAGATCGATGTAGTTCTCGATGTCGTTGCGGAAGAAGTTGAACTTGCCGCGGATGCTGTCGCCGGGCACGAACAGGTCGTTCTTCTTCAGGTTGAAGCCGATTTCCTTGTTCTTGCCGATCTCGGGCTTCAGGTTCGGGTTGGGGACGAAGCAGAATGTCGAGTCGGCGCCGGGCCCCGGCGTGCCCGACGGACAACGGAAGAACGAATCGTTGATGGTGGCGCCGGAATGCGGGCCGTTGACGAGCGTCTCGGTGATCGACGGCGCGCGGTAGCCTTCGGCGTAGCTGACATAGGGCGTCAGCATCGCGGCAGGCATCAGCCCGACCGTGATCTTCGGCGACAGGCGGTCGCCGCTGGAGGACGTCGTCCCCGATTCCAATTGGTAATTGTCGTAACGCAGCGCCGAGATGGTTTCGACCAGGTTCTGGTAATTGGCCTTCCACTGCACGAAGCCGCCGGACACCGTGCGACGGCCGCCTGGCGTCGTCACCTCGGACGTGCCGCTCCTGTCGTTCGTGCTCACCTCGTCCTGGAATGCATCGAGGCCGTAGGTGATGGCATTGTGCCAATCCAACAAATCGAAACGTGAGGTGTTGTGGATGTCGACGCCGTACGTATCGAGGAGATAGCCGCGATTGCTGCCGATACAGCCGGAGACCGCGTTGCCGGGCACGCCGCCGCAGAAGGCCGACGGTGTAGTGCTGGTATGCGCGGTCTTGATCTGGTCGTTCTCGGTGCGATTCCAATAGACCTTCGCATCCCAGTCGAACAACCGGTCATCGGGCTGCGAATAGGTCCAGCCGAGCGTCGTCGTGTAGTTCTTCACGTTGCTGGCGTAGATCGAGGTACCGGAGAGGTTGTTGGTTCCGTTCGCGTTGGTCGAGTTCGGATCGCCTGCGCGACGCGGCGGCTGACCGACGCTGTAGATGTCTTCCTGGAAGATGGTGCCGAGCTTGACCTCGTGTCCGTCGGCCGGGCGCACCGTCAGCTTGGCGATGCCGCTGGAGAGCCGGTTGCCGGTATTGGCGACTTCAAACCCGGTGCCGTCCTTGTAGTTCTCCTGCGTGCTGTAGGTGCCGCCGGCGAACACGTCGACATTGGGATTGACACGAACGCCGCCGAAAACCGAGGTGAGCCAGCGCCCCTCATTGCTGCCGAACACATTCTTGTAGTCGACGCCCCAGCGCTCGCCGGGGCGCACCACATCCTCGATGTCCTTGGTGCGGAACGAGGCCACGCCACCGATCGCGCCGGAGCCGTAGATGTTGGCCGTCGGACCGCGCACGATGTCGATGCTGCTGATCAATTCCGGATTGAGGAAGAAGGAGCCGTTCGCGAAGTGGCCGGTGCGCTGGTAGTTCTGCCGGGCGCCATCGACCACCACCGCAACGCGACCGAAGTCCTGCAGGCCGCGGATGTTGATCGACGTCGACGGCTCGTCGCCGCGATCCTGCACCCAGACGCCGGGCAGATTATAGAGGAGATCGCCGATCGTGCTGGGCTGGCGGCCTTGGACCTGCTCGAGCGTAACGACGCTGACGGGCGCTAGCGCGTCGATTGCGCGCTCCTCGATCTTCGATGCGGCAACGGTGATGGTGTCGAGCGATTGCACCGTCACGGCACCGATCTGCGCGCGCGCATTCATCACAGGCGCCGCCGCCTGCTGTTCGACTTTCGGCTTCGCCGGCTTGCGCTTGGCCTGCTTGGCGCGCTCCGACGCGCGACCGGCCGGCTGCGCGTCCGCAGTCTGGGCGAACCCGGACTCCGAAAGCAACAACCCGATTGAAACCACTGATGCGCCCAAAATAAAGGCGCGCGAAATCCTAGCCCCGTCAGCCATATTGCCCCAATCCAAAGGTCTGCTTTTTGGGTCTGGCTGGCGTGCGCTCGCGAAATGATGCGAGCGGCTTGCTGGCTACCAAAATACACAGTGCGGGTCACACGCCCGCGCTACGTTCACATTCGTTACGTCGCGGTAACAAAGTGGTCAACAACGGCACGGCGCAGTTTATATCGATTGTAAACTGCAGCGATTGGATTGCGGCGCGGGCGACCTGTACAAACAGCCATCCAGAGAACGTTCGGGGCGCAGCAAAGAGGATATGGCGGCAACTTCCGGAGACAATACCGAAGACGCCGGGGGGCGCACAGCAAATGCCTCACCTGCCGTGAGAAAGCTCTCGATGACCGGCAACCGGATCGACAGCCGCGAGCTGTTTCAGACCGAACGGGAGATCATGATCGCGCATGGCAACGAGATTTACCGGTTGCGTCTGACCTCGCAGAACAAGCTGATCCTGACCAAGTGATCCCTCAATGGCAATTTGTCGCACGCTCGCAATCCTGATGATCGCCAACCTCTTGCCCGTTGAGGCGGCACCGGCCGCAAACACCACCGTGCATGATGCGCGCGACCGCGACGTCATCATCGACAACCCCTCGCGAATCGTCTCGATCGGCGGGGCGATCACCGAAATCCTTTATGCGCTCGGCTTCGAGGACCGCGTCGCCGGCGTCGATGCGACCAGCCTCTATCCGGCCGCCGCGCTGCGCGACAAACCCAATGTCGGCTATATGCGCCAGCTCTCGCCCGAGGGCGTGCTCGGGCTCAACCCGTCGCTGGTGCTGGCGGTGCAGGGTTCGGGACCGAAGGAAACCATGGACGTGCTGGAAGCGGCCAAGGTGCCGCTGGTGCTGGTGCCCGAAACCTTCTCCGAGCAGGGATTGCTCGACAAGATCAAGCTGGTCGGCCACGCCATGGATGCCGATCCGCGCGCCGAATGCCTGACCACCGCCGTCGCGCATGATCTCGCGCAATTGCGGGAGCTGCGCGCCAAGGTGACGAAGCCGGTGCGGGTGATGTTCGTGATGTCGCTGCTCAACGGCCGCGCCATGGCGGCGGGCAACAAGACGGCGGCGAACGAGATCATCCAGCTCGCCGGCGGCGTCAATGCGGTCGAAGGCTATGACGGCTACAAAATCGTCAGCGACGAGGCGATCGTCGCCGCCAAGCCCGACGTCGTGCTGTCGATCCAGCGCGGCAAGGATTCGCTGGAGGCCGAGGCGATCTATGCGCATCCGGCCTTCGCGCTGACGCCGGTCGCGGCGAACAAGAGCTTCATCTCGATGGAAGGGCTCTATCTGCTCGGCTTCGGACCGCGCACGGCGGCTGCAGCGCGCGACCTTTCGGCGAAACTCTATCCGGCGCTGGTGCCGCAGGCGGAGAAGTTCGTGCCCGCGGCGCTCACGGCGAATTGCCGGCAATGAGCGCCTTGGCGGACGCGCGTGGCAATACTGCCGATCCTCGTACCAAGCGCTCGCGGCCGCCGGCAACGCTGACGCTGCTTTGCCTTTGCGCCGCGCTCGTCGGCACTGCGCTCATTGCGGTGACGCTGGGTGCGGCCGGAATCCCCCTCGCCCGCCTTCCCGCCGCGCTCGGCCTGTGGAGCGACAGTGCGGGTGGCCCGCTGGTTGCGCGCGACCAGCTAGTGCTGTGGTCGATCCGGATTCCGCGGATCGTCGCCGCCGCGATGGTTGGCGGCCTCCTGGCGGCATCTGGCGCGATCATGCAGGGGTTGTTCCGCAATCCCCTCGCCGATCCCGCGCTTGTCGGCGTCTCCAGCGGCGGCGCCTTCGCTGCAGCCGCCGCGATCGTCTTCACCGACAGCCATATCGGCGAGAGCGTCCGCTTTATGCAGCACCAATTGCTGCCGCTGTCGGCGTTCGTCGGCTCGCTGGTGACGACCATCCTCCTCTACAGCATCGCAAGCCGCGCCGGTCGGACGTCGATCGCGATCTTCCTGCTCGCGGGAATTGCGATCGCCGCGATCGCCAATGCCGGCATCGGGCTTCTGGTCTTTGTCGCCGACGACCGCCAACTCCGCGACATCACCTTCTGGATGCTGGGCTCGATGAGCGGCGCGACCTGGGGCAAGATCGCGACACTGGCGCCGGTGCTCACTGTTGCGCTGCTCGCGTGCCTGTCGATCGCGCGCGGGCTCGATGTGCTCGTGCTCGGCGAGGCCGAGGCTTTTCACAGCGGCGTCGACGTCGAGCGATTGAAACGGATTTCCATCATCCTGGTTTCAGCCATGACCGGGGTCGCGGTCTCCGTGTGCGGCGTCGTCGGCTTTGTCGGCATCGTGGTGCCGCATCTGCTCCGGCTCGCGATCGGACCGGCGCACCGGCTGCTGCTGCCGGCTTCCGTGCTGCTGGGCGCCGTGCTCCTGGTCGGCGCCGACACGATGGCCCGTACCATCGTGTCACCGGCGGAAATGCCAATCGGCATCCTGACGGCGGCGGTCGGCGCGCCGTTCTTCCTCGCCATCCTGTTGCGGCAGCGCAGCCTGGTTTCGCTATGATTCCGATGCTGCAGGCAAGCTCGGTCTCGGTCGTGGTCAGTGGCGCCACGCTGGTCGATGCCGTCGATCTGCGTGTCAATCCGGGCGAGATGATCGCGATCGTCGGGCCGAACGGCGCCGGCAAGTCGACGCTGCTGCGCATGCTGTCCGGCGACATCACACCGACGCGCGGCACGGTCGAATTGAAGCAGCGCACGCTCCGCGCCTATCCGCCGCGCGAATTGGCGCGGCATCGCGCCATGCTGTCGCAGCATGTCAACGTCACCTTCCCGTTCACGGTGGAGGAAATCGTCTACATGGGCGCGGGCGACAATTCGCGCGCGACGGCCGCGCCGCTGGTCGAGTCCGCACTGGATGAGGTCGGGCTGAGCGGCTTCCGCCATCGCCAATTGCCGACGCTGTCAGGCGGCGAGCAGCAGCGTGCGCATTTCGCCCGCGTGCTGGTGCAGCTCGCCTGCGGCGAAGCGCAGAACGGTGCGGGCCTGTTGCTGCTGGACGAGCCGACTTCGAGCCTCGACCTCAGGCACCAGATCGACCTGGTCGAGACCGCGCGCCGCCGCGCGCAGAACGGCACCGCTGTGATCGCGATCCTGCACGACCTCAACCTCGCGATGCGCTTTGCCGACCGCCTCGTTCTCCTGCATCGCGGCCGGCTCGCGGTCGACGGCGGCCGTAGTGAGGCGATGACCGCGGAGACGATCCGCACCATCTTCGAGATCGACGCCACGATCGACCATACTGAGAGCGGCATCCCCTTCCTGTTGCCGCAGACGATGCGACCGGTGACGTAACGTCGCAGGCATATCCGGCGGCATTTCCAACGGCATTCGCTGACCGTCACGAAACTGTCAGCGCCATGTAACACGCGCCTCCCAGAACTCCGCCACGTTCATCTTCAGGGGAGATCAACATGCGCAAATCACTGCTTTGCTCCGTCGCGTCCATCGTGCTGCTCTCGGGAGCCGCCTTCGCCCAAGGCGAAGGCGAATATCCGGCGAACCTCAAGGGCCACGCCGTGCTTCCGGTGGAAAGCTTCATCGACGCGCCTGCCGATGCACCGAACGATCTCAAGACCTCGGGCAAATACACCACCGGCCGCCGCGTCGACGCCACCGGCACCGTGATGGGCAAGTCCTACGAGCGGCCGACCGGCGTCTCGCTGCCGTTCAAGGGTCAGCCGCTGCAGGGCCATTCCGGCATCAAGGTGATGGCGGACGGCACTTTCTGGGTGCTCACCGACAACGGCATGGGCTCGCGCTACAACTCAGCCGATTCGATGCTGTACCTGAACCGGCACAAGATCGACTGGACAAGCGGCAAGATCGAGCGTCAGGAAACCGTGTTCCTGCACGACCCCGACAAGAAGGTGCCGTTCCGCATCGTGCATGAGGATACCGCCAAGCGCTATCTCACCGGCGCCGATTTCGACACCGAAGGCTTCCAGATCATCGGCGACACGTTCTGGATCGGCGACGAGTTCGGACCCTACGTGATCAAGGCCGACAAGACCGGCAAGGTGCTGGCCGTGTTCGACAGCGTCGCCGACGGCAAGCCGGTGCGCTCGCCCGATCACTGGTCGGTGCAGTCACCGGGCGCGCCGGGCGCCAGCTACACCACCGTCAACCTGCGCCGCTCCAAGGGCTACGAAGGCTTTGCCTCCTCGAAGGACGGCAAGTTCCTGTACGGCCTGCTCGAGGGCCCCCTGTGGGATGCCGAGAAGAAGGACTGGGAGAAGGTCGACGGCAAGGAAGCCTCGCGCATCCTCGAGTTCGACGTCGCGAACGAGAAGTTCACCGGCCGCTACTGGCACTATGTGTTCGAGCAGAACGGCAACGCCATCGGCGACTTCAACATGATCGACGCCACCAATGGTCTGATCATCGAGCGCGACAATGGCGAAGGCACCGCGGACAAGGCCTGCCCGCAAGGGCCAGCGCGGCGAGAACTGCTTCCCGGATCTCGCCAAGTTCAAGCGCGTCTACAAGGTCGAGCTCTCGGATGCCAATGTCGGCAAGCCCGTGCGCAAGGTCGCCTATATCGACCTGATGAAGATCCGCGATCCCGACAAGAAGGCGAAGAAGCCGCTCAATGACGGCGTGCTGACCTTCCCGTTCTTCACCATCGAGAACGTCGACAAGGTCGACGACACCCACATCATCGTCGGCAACGACAACAACCTGCCGTTCTCCTCGAGCCGCGATCCCAACAAGGCCGACGACAACGAGTTCGTTCTGCTGGAAGTGGGTGAGTTCCTGAAGGCGAAGTGAGTGACTCCCTCTCCCCGTTCTTCACGGGGAGAGGGTTGGGGTGAGGGGCTCTCTCCACGACTACGGTGGCAGATGTATTCGCGGAGAGAGCCCCTCACCCGGATTGCTTCGCAATCCGACCTCTCCCCGCAAGAGCGGGGCGAGGTAAGAACCACCTACCCCGCCGGCGTCATCACGACGCCCTTGTCCTTGGGCCAGCGGATGCGCCAGGCGAAGTTGATCTCCTTCAGCTCGCTTGGTTTCGCATCGAACGTCCATTGCAGCACGCCACGTCTGTCGCGCAGATTGGTCGCGGTCGGCGCCGTGGTCTGCGGCAGCATCTCCACCACGATCTCCTCGCTCTCGCTGACCGGAAGCTGATCCTCGATCGCGACGCGGATCGGGAAATCATGGCCGTTGCGGATGCTGGTCTTGAACGCGCGTTCGTCGGTCTTCGATGTCGTCACGATCAGACCCGCCGAACCCTCGTTGCGCTTGACCACCGAGCGCTCGACCTTGACCTTGTCGTCGGCGCCGAAGCCGAGCCGCACCGTTTCGTCCTTGCCGGCGGACGCGATCTTGCCGCGCCCGACGAAGACGCCATCACGATAGATCGCGACGCGGCCGGGCAGCAGCGGCGCGTCCTCGGCCTGCTTGAAGCTCGCCTCCAGGAACGCCGTCGGATCGAGCACCGGCACGGCACGGATCGTCAGCTCAGGCGCGATCACGTTGCTTCCGATGCGCAGGCTCTTGGCCCCCTCGCTGGCACCGAGGCTGACGCGGCCGGGGATTTTGAAGGTGGCCTGGAAGTCGCCGATCTCGGCCACGGCCTGCTGCTCGTCGGCGCGCTCGCCCGCATCGAACGCCTCGGCGGCCTTTGCGGCTGGCGCCGAGCGCAGTGCGGTCGCCGGCCGCGCCAGCTCCGGCACGGCGCTTGACAGCGGCACCGGGCGCGGAGGCTGCGGATACTGCACGAGCAGCGAATTCAATTCGGGCGCGCTGTCGCCACGGGCAATGCGCACGGTGGAGACGCCGAGCGCGACGTTCGACCAGTCCTCGCCGGTCGACTGCGTGATCTCGGCGCGGCGCACCAGCTCCAGCGAGGGCTTTCGGTCTTTCGCGCCGGTATCGAGACGCGCGTCGTAGATCGGCGCCCAGCGCGCATTGCGCACCGAATAGGTGACGCGCAGGGTGGCTTTCGCAGCAGTCGCGGCGGCGAGGTCGATACGGACCTCGAGCTTGCTTGGCGGCTTGGCGGCGCGGTCGGATTCCAGCCGCGCGATCTCGCGGTCGAGATCGCGCTGCTTGCGCTCGGCTTCGCGGATCGCGGTATCGGCGATCGCGATCTCCTCGGAAACGGCGGCAAAAGCGGCGCGCCATTCGGACAGCGGCCGCGCCTCGCCCTTCTCGCCGATGCCGACCGGAGCGGCTTCGGCAAAACGCTCGGCGAACTGGCGGCGGGCCTTGGCGGCGTCGATCGCCCCTTGCAGATTGGCGTGCTCGTCCTTCAGCGCCTCGATCCGCTTGTCGAGCTCGGGCAGGTTGACCGGCGGCGCCGCGCGCGGCTGGCGCGTGTCGATCGAGCCGATCGTCAGCTTGCCGTCGGCGTCGCCTTCAACGCGCAGCGAGGATGGATCGAGCGACAGCGGAAAATCCCTGGCGACCAGCGTGCTGTCGCCAGACGGCAGATCGAGCGTGATGACGCGGGTGACACTCGCACCATCGGGATAGACGGTCACCGCATCCACCGTCGAAGATGCATCGATGTCAGCCGCGCGCGCCGGTAAAGCGGCAAGCGCGGTGACCAGCACCAGACTGGTGGTGACAAGACAATTGGCAATCAAACGCATTGGATTCCTTTCCTGCATAGCGCGCAGACTTCAGCCTGTCGGCACTGCCGGACAGTGGCTGATGTCACACCCCCATCGGTGGTGAGACGCAGCGAGAAAGAAACCGGTTCGATTGCGGTTTGCGTGAGGCGTGGCCCGAAACAAAAAACACGGCGCGTAAACGCGCCGTGTTTTCCGTTCATGTGGCGTTCAGCCGAGCCAGGCTCAGCTATAGATCTCAAACAGCCCGGCGCCGCCCTGACCGCCGCCGATGCACATGGTGACGACGCCCCACTTGGCCTTGCGGCGGCGGCCTTCCTGCAGGAGGTGGCCGGTGAGGCGCGCGCCGGTCATGCCGAAGGGGTGGCCGATCGCGATCGAGCCGCCGTTGACGTTGTACTTCTCAGGATCGATGCCGAGCTGATCGCGACAATACAGGCACTGGCTGGCGAAGGCCTCGTTGAGCTCCCAGAGATCGATGTCGTCGATCTTCAGGCCGTGGCGCTTGAGCAGCTTCGGCACCGCGAACACCGGGCCGATGCCCATCTCATCCGGCTCGCAGCCGGCAGTCGCCCAGGCGACGAAGCGGCCCAGCGGCTCCAGGCCGCGCTTCTCGGCGTCCTTGGCTTCCATCAGCACCACGGCGGCGGCGCCGTCGGAGAGCTGGCTGGCATTGCCGGCAGTGATGAACTTGCCCGGACCCTTCACCGGCTCGAGCTTCGCCAGACCCTCGATCGTGGTGTCGGGACGGTTGCACTCGTCGCGGTCGACGACATAGTCCTTGATGCTCTCTTCCTTCGTCACCTTGTCGACCACCTTCATCTTGGTCTTCATCGGGACGATCTCGTCCTTGAACTTGTTCGCCTGCTGTGCGGCCGCCATGCGGCGCTGCGACTCCAGCGAGAACTCGTCCTGGTATTCGCGGCTCAGCTTGTAGCGCTCGGCGACGATGTCGGCGGTGTCGATCATCGCCATGAAGATGTCGGGCGCGGTCTTGAGCAGCTCCGGATCGACCGATTCCTTCGGCGTGCCGCCGCCGGGAATCGAGATGCTCTCGACGCCGCCGGCAACGATGCATTCGGCGCCGTCGGAACGGATCGAGTTGGCGGCCATGGCGATGGTCTGCAGCCCCGAGGAGCAGAAGCGGTTCACCGAGACACCCGCGGTCGACTTCGGCAGGCCGGCGAGCAGTGCGGCCTGACGGCCGATATTCGGCGCGCCGTGCGCGCAATTGCCGAGATAGCAGTCCTCGACATACTCCTTGTCGACACCGGCGCGCTCGACGGCATGCTTGATGGCGTGCGCCGCCAGCGACATCGGCGGAGTGATGTTGAACCCACCGCGGGCGGACTTCGCCAGGCCCGTGCGTGCATAGGAAACGATAACGGCTTCACGCATTGTGTTTTCTCCCTTGTTCGGACGGCCTGATATGACCGGTCTTGGCCCATTCGTACACGGATTTTGTCGGGTGCCAAACGACAAACGCCGCCTCCGATGCCGGAGGCGGCGTTGTTGTTCCGCAGGTCGGAATATGTGGTGTGTGCGAGTCCGTGTCCGCGCGCCGTCATGCCCGGGCTTGTCCCGGGCATCCACGTCTTTCGGCGAACGCGGACAAGCGTGGATGGCCGGGACAAGCCCGGCCATGACGAAAGATGGTAGCTAGAATACGAGCGCCTTGACCTGCTTGACCTGCGGCAGCGCCTGCACCTTGGCGAGCACGTCCGCCGGCACCGGGCCGTCGACCTCGACCAGCGCGATCGCGTCGCCGCCTTGCGCGACGCGGCCGAGATGGAAGGTCGCGATGTTGATCTTGGCGTCGCCGAGCAGACTTGCGAACTTGCCGATGAAGCCCGGCTTGTCCTCGTTGGTCACATAGATCATCGACTTGCCGAACTCGGCGTCGACCCGGATGCCCTTGATGTCGACCAGCCGCGGCTTGCCGTCGTGATAGACGGTGCCGGACACCGAGCGTTCCTGCCGCTCCGTCGTTACGGTCACGGTGATCAGGCTCTCATAGTCGCTCTGCGCGGCGCGCGTCACCTCGTCGACCACCATGCCACGCTCCTTGGCAACGACAGGCGCGGAGACGACGTTGACGTCGCCCAGCATCGGCCGCAGCAGCCCCGACAGCACCGCCGAGGTCAGCGCCTTGATCTTCATCTCGGCAACATGGCCCTCATAGGTGATCTGGGTCTTGACGATGCCGCTCTCGGTGAGCTGGCCGGCGAACGAGCCGAGCTTCTCGGCGAGCTCGATGAACGGCTTCAGCTTCGGCGCTTCCTCGGCCGTGATCGAGGGGAAGTTGATGGCGTTGGAGATCGCACCGGTGAGCAGATAATCCGACATCTGCTCGGCGACCTGCAGCGCGACATTCTCCTGCGCTTCCGTGGTGGAGGCGCCGAGATGCGGGGTGCAGATGACGTTGGGATGGCCGAACAGGACGTTCGAGGTCGCCGGCTCCTCGGAGAACACGTCGAAGGCGGCGCCCGCGACATGCTTGGAGTTGAGCGCGTCGACCAGCGCCTGCTCGTCGACGAGGCCGCCGCGGGCGCAATTGACGATGCGGACGCCCTGCTTCATCTTCGCAAGCGCCGCGGCATCGATGATGTTACGGGTCTTGTCGGTGAGCGGCGTGTGCAGGGTGATGAAATCGGCGCGCTTGAAGAGATCGTCGAGCTCGACCTTCTCGACCCCGATATCCTTGGCGCGCTCCGGCGACAGGAACGGATCGAAGGCGATCACCTTCATGCGCAGGCCGAGCGCGCGGTCGCAGACGATCGAGCCGATATTGCCGCAGCCGACCACGCCGAGCGTCTTGTTGGTGATCTCGACGCCCATGAAGCGGTTCTTCTCCCACTTGCCGGCCTGCGTCGAGGCATCGGCCTGCGGGATCTCGCGAGCGAGCGCCAGCATCAGCGTGATCGCGTGCTCGGCGGTCGTGATCGAATTGCCGAACGGCGTGTTCATCACGATGATGCCCTTCGCCGTCGCCGCCGGGATCTCGACGTTGTCAACGCCGATGCCGGCGCGGCCGATCACCTTCAGCCTGGTGGCCTTCTCGATGATCTTGGCGGTCGCCTTGGTCGCCGAGCGGATCGCGAGGCCGTCATAGTTGCCGATGATCTCGGCGAGCTTTTCCTTGTCCTTGCCGAGATTGGGCTGGAAGTCGACCTCGACGCCGCGATCCTTGAAGATCTGCACGGCCGCGGGCGACAGGGCGTCGGAAATGAGAACTTTGGGTTTGCTCATGGGAGTAGTTCCCTCGATGGACGATGCACTGATGGCGTCACCCGCGAACCTGCCTCGCGAGTCCATCTTCTTTTCGTGATGGATGGCCGGGTCAAGCCCGGCCATGACGATGATGAGGTGACGTTACTTACGCGGCCTTCGGCAGCGAGGCCTTGGTCTCAGCGAAGGCCCAGTCGATCCACTGCGTGAGCAGCTCGACGTCCTTGGCTTCCACGGTGGCGCCGCACCAGATACGCAGGCCGGCGGGCGCATCGCGGTAATGCGCGAAGTCGAAGCCGGCATTCTCCTTCTCGACCAGGGCAACCAGCTTCTTGCAGAAGTCGGCCTGCAGGTCCGGCGCGAGCGAGGTGATCGCGGGATCGGTGATCTTCAGGCACACCGAGGTGTTGGAACGGATCGCGGGATCCTTGGCCAGGAAATCGATCCACGGCGTCCGCGCCTTCCAGTCGGCGAGCACCTTGGTGCTGGCGTCGGCGCGGGCGATCAGCGCCTTCAGGCCGCCGATCGATTTCGCCCAGTCGAGCGCATCGAGATAGTCCTCGACGCAGAGCATCGACGGCGTGTTGATGGTCTCGCCTTCGAAGATGCCCTGGTTGAGCTTGCCGCCCTTGGTCATGCGGAAGATCTTCGGCAGCGGCCAGGCCGGCTTGTAGGTCTCGAGCCGCTCCACCGCGCGCGGCGAGAGGATCAGCATGCCATGCGCGGCCTCGCCGCCCAGCGCCTTCTGCCAGGAGAAGGTGATGACGTCGAGCTTCGGCCAGTCGAGCGGCTGCGCGAATGCCGCCGAGGTCGCGTCGCAGATGGTGAGGCCTTCGCGGGTCGCGCTGATCCAGTCGGCGTTCGGCACGCGGACACCAGAGGTGGTGCCGTTCCAGGTGAAGACGACGTCACTTGCCGGATCGACCTTGGAGAGATCCGGGATCTCGCCATAGCCGGCATTCAGCTTGGTGACGTCCTTCAGCTTCAATTCCTTGACGATGTCGCTGACCCAGCCCTCGCCGAAGGATTCCCAGGCCAGCGTCGTGACGGGCCGCGCACCGAGCAGCGACCACAGCGCCATCTCGACAGCGCCGGTGTCGGAGGCTGGCACGATGCCGATCTTGTAGTCGGCCGGCACCTCCAGCACTTCGCGCGTCAGCTCAATAGCTTGCTTGAGCTTGGCCTTGCCGATCTTCGCGCGATGCGAGCGGCCGAGCGCGGCGTCCTTGAGATTTTGGGGAGTCCAGCCGGGGCGCTTGGCGCAGGGGCCGGAGGAGAAATGCGGCACGTTCGGCCGCGAAGCGGGCTTCGCTGCAGTCATGATCTACCCTTCCAGATAGCTGCCTCTCGGTGGGGAGAGGTTTCCCGCCGTCGGAGATAGTGGAAGGGTAAAGACTCGTCAAGGAACTTCCTGATGATCACAGGCGATTGATGGCGCCTCGTCGGGCGATGGCGCCTGATCAAGCAGTCCGGCCGCATCGTTCACCAGCTTGACGGCCTTCCGCCGGCTGGAGACTCTCATGATGCTCTTTTCATCGGCCTGCACGATGTATTCGTTGCCCGCCCTGACGATTGAATATCGCTTCATCTGAAATATCCCCAAGCTGTCCCAGAACGCGAAGACTTTGGACCGCCATCGCGTTCGATCTTTGCTTGATCATGATCTCTTGCGGATCATGTTCTGCCGCTGGGAGACGCGTAACTAGCAGCAGCGTTCCCGGCCGTAAAATTACGGAGGCCGGCGTAGTTTATCGCTTGTTAACCGGAACGCAGAGCGACGACTACCACTGCGATCAGCGATCTTGCCCACGCAACTTGGCGCAAGTCAGAAGCGCATCGTCATGCCGATATGACTGCGTTGAAATCCAAGCCGTTCATAGAAGCGCTGCGCGTCGGTGCGGGTGTGATGCGTCAGCAGTTCGACGAGGATGCAACCGCTCGCGCGCGCTTCAGTGATCGCCCATTGCACCATCTGCTCGCCGATGCCGCGGCTGCGGCAGTGGGTTGCAACGCGCACATCCTCGATCAAGCCGCGCGAGGCGCCTTGCGAACTTATGCCCGGCAGGATGCATAGTTGCAGGCAGCCGACCACTGCACCGTCAGCGTCCTCGGCGACCACGAGCTTGAAATTCGGATCGCGATCGACCTTCTCGAACGCGGCGAAATAGGACTGAGGCAAGGAATCCTCGATCCGCTCGCGCGCGCTGCCAAGCCGATCGTCCGCAAGCATGCCGACGATGACGGGAACATCGTCGCGACGGGCGCGGCGGATCGTGATCGAGGACGCAGTTGCCATGATGTGTTCCAAAAAAATCAGCCTGCTGGCGCCAGGCCAAGTGAGCGCTCGGCCTCACCAATCCAGCGGCGAAGCGCGGGATGGCCGCCGAGATCGAAGCCGCCCTCATGCGCGAGCCGCGTGTAGGCAAGCAGGGCCACATCGGCGAGCGAGAGCGCCTTGCCGGCCAGGAACGGCGTCAGCGCAAGCTGCTGCTCCATCCGCGCCAGCGCCGCATGGCCGCGCTTGACCTTCTCCGGATCGAGCTCGGAAGCGGATTTGCCGAGATAGCGCATCTGGAACCGGCACACGGCGATATAGGGCTCGTGGCTGTATTGCTCCCAGAACAGCCACTCATCCATCTTCGCGGCGGCGAAATCATCTGACGGGATTAGGTCGCTGCCACGGGCGAGATAGCGGATGATGGCGTTGGACTGCGCCAAAGCGCGGCCGTCGTCGAGCACGATCGTCGGCACCTGTCCGGCGCTGTTCATGCTCAGGAAGTCCGCACTGCGCGTCTCCTGCTTGAGGATGTCGACGTCGATCCATGTGTAGGGCAGCGCGAGGTAATCGCACACCCATTTCACCTTCAGGCAATTGCCCGACTTGTCGTCACCGTAGATTTTCATGGCTGGCTGCTGTCCTGCTCCCGAATGACAGAGCACCAGTGGAAACAGAAGCTGTCAACACATGGGGCACAAACGCGCCTAGAATTTGTAGCCGAGACCGGCGCGCACTGTGTTGATGTTGGTATCGACCGTTGTGGTGAAGCGGATGTATTCCCATTCCGCGCGCATGAAGAGGCCCCCGACCAGATTGATGTCGATGCCAAGGCCGGCGGTGTAGCCGTAGATCAGGTGATTGTGCACGGCATCGGTCGCGCGCAATGGCATCAACGGCCTGAAAGGTCCAAACGGATCGGCACTCACCGCGTCCGTAACGATTGCACTATGCGAAATGTCGGCCTTGCCTAGCGCGAAGCCGCCGAACGCATAAGGTAGGAAGCATCCGAACGCATAGGCTGCGCGCCCCCGGAACGTCGCGATGTCCGAGATCGAGATCGAGGACGCCGAGGTGACTCCGACGTCATGGTAGCGGGTGTCGGTGAGAGGGGCGCCGCTCACAAGCTCCTTGCTGGCGCTGGCCGCGCCGCCGAAGCTGCCGTGCACGTAGCTCGCCTCCAGGCCGAGCACGACGTCACTCCATTGCCAGTTGTATCCGACAAAGGCTCCGTATGCGGACGAACGCGCCGTCTGCTTTCCGAGACCGAGATTCCATTGCGCAACGCCCATCTGCTGGACGATGTTGTCGGAAATCAGCGAGGAGATCAAAGATGACGGCTTGCTGTCGAAATTGGCATCGGATGATCCGTAGCCGGCTTGGCCACCAATGTAGAGACCTTCCCAGTAAGCTCTGGAGGTTGTCAGCCCATCGGTGAAGCTGCCGCGAAGCACCGGGAGATCGGGAAGATCGGCGGCCTCTGCGCTCGTCACCGCGCCACACATTGCCGCCGCCAGCAGAAACCTACGCATCGCCCACGCCCCCAAATCGACTTAACCAAACCCGGAGACGATCATCGCTCGTTAACCTTAACCAATGGTTGTCACGCGCCGCGTTTGCCACAATCTTCCGCGTGATGGCCGCGCTTTCCACAAAACGAAAACGGCGCGGGAGCATCCCGCGCCGTTTGCAATCGTTAACCGATGAAGGTTCGTATTAACCTTTGCGCACCAGCGGCGGTGGTGCGTAGACCGGCTGCGGGCTGTCCAGATTCCAGCGCACGCCGAGCTTGAGATCGTGCGAGGTGATATCCCTGAAGTTCATTGGATTGTTGGTCGTGAAGCCCTGGAACGTCGTCACGGGTCCGGTCAGTCCCGACCCGAGGTCGACGTAGCTATAGGCGACTTCGAGCGTCAGGTTTGGACTGACCTTGTAGGCAAGACCTGCATGCGCCGCCCATGCGAAATTCCACTTGGAAGCCGAAGCGGCGGTCGCAAAGCCCGGCGCAATCACGCCGGGAGAGAAATCGGCAAGACCTTGATCTGTGAAATTGGAGACCGTCACGCGCGCTGCGCCAACACCCGCGCCGATGAACGGCGTCACGCACCACCAGGTGCCGAGATCGACATAGGCGTTGGCAAGGACAAGCCATTCCGACTTGCTTGCGTTGTAGTTGTCGGACCCTGCGCCAATAACTCCGCCGCCAAGCGGATAGGTCACGAGATCCTGTCCGTGAAAATTCGTCCTTCCACGATACTGACCGGTGATGTCGGCGCGGAACCAGTTGTTGAACTGATAACCGACACCAAGACCGAAGATGCCGCCGGTATCGAAGCCGGTCTGCTGGTTCAAGGAGAGCAGCGGCGCGTACAAGGCGTTGTTGCCGTTGCGCACTTCCTTCACGCTCTGATTGCTGAAGCCGATATCGCCGCGCAGATACCAGCCGCCGAAATCCTCCACCGGCGGCGGTCCGTAGGCCGGTGGCGGCGCGATCGGCATATCGGCCGCGAATGCCACCGAGGAAATCAAGGAGACCGCACCAGCGGCAAAGAGAGATTTAACGCAACGCATTGGCTTCGTCCTTTTGGCCAGTGAGGCGAGCAGGGAAGCCTCACGTCTGAAAACCCACGGCCGGACGATGGCACTAAATGCTTAAGCGGCGCTTAACCCTAATTATTAAGGTTGACAACCTCTGATGATTTTCCCGAAAGCTCGCGGTATTGCGCTATTGCCGCTGTCGAACAGAAAGCGGTCGCGCCACAAATGCTAACGATGCGTTGACGAAATCTTGGCTCTTGTCTTGACGCGTTTTCTTCACGCGAACCGGAATCCACCCTCGGATCAAGTCCGAGGGCATGCTTCGCTCGAAAACGCTTTAATGCGCGTGGTTCGGCATTTTCGGGAGGAACACCGCAAGCAACCCGATCGCCGGCAGGAACGCGCAGAGCTGATAGATGAAGGCGATGTCGGTGTGATCGGCAAGCTTGCCGAGCACCGCCGCGCCCAAACCGCCGATGCCGAAGGCAAAGCCGAAGAACAGGCCGGAAATCATGCCGAAGCGATGCGGCATCAGTTCCTGCGCGAACACGATGATGGAGGGCGTCGCCGACGAGATGATCAGGCCGATGAACACGCTGAGCACGGCGCTGGTGACGAGACCGGCATAGGGCAGTGCCAGCGTGAACGGCAGCGCGCCGAGGATCGAAAACCAGATCACGTATTTGCGGCCGAAACGGTCGCCGAGCGGTCCGCCCACGAAGGCGCCAGCTGCGTTCGCTGCAAGGAAGATGAAGAGATAGAACTGCGCCGCTTGCGTCGAGACGTCGAACCTCTCGATCAGATAGAAGATGTAATAGCTCGAGAGGCTCGAGACATAGAGCTGCTTCGAGAACAACAGCGCGACCAGCACGGCGAGCGCGATCGTCACCCGCCGCCCGGTGGGTGCGTCCGGGTGCCGCTCGACGACCGCCGCCTTCTTGGTCACGATCTGCGGCTTGTACCAGGCACCGATGCGCCACAGGATCAGGATCGCAAGACTCGCAATCGAGGAGAACCACGCGATCGAGGGCTGCCCGAACGGCACCACGATCAGCGCCGCGAGCACCGGACCCATCGAGGTGCCGAAGCTGCCGCCAAGCTGGAACACCGATTGCGCAAAGCCGTAACGGCCGCCCGAAGCGAGCCGCGCGATCCGCGCCGATTCCGGATGGAACACCGCCGAACCGAGCCCGACCAGCGACGCCGCGATCAGGATGATGCCGTAGTGATGTGCGCCAGCGAGCAGCAGCAGGCCGAAGAAGGTGAAGCCCATGCCGATCGCAAGCGAGAACGGCTGCGCCTTCTTGTCGGTGAAATGCCCGACCAGCGGCTGCAGCAGCGACGCCGTGAATTGGAACGCCAGCGTGATCATGCCGATCTGCGTGTAGTCCAGCGCGTAGGCGTCCTTCAGGATCGGATAGACGGAGGCGATCAACGACTGCATGGTGTCGTTGAGGAAGTGCGAGAAGCTGATGCCCGCCAGTACGATGTAAGCCGGCCCCACCGCGGTCGCGCGGGCTGCCACGCGCGGAGTCACGTCTGATACCAGCACCGGTTCAGCCAGCGCTTCTTCTGAGACGGCAACGGGCTTGTTCAACGGAAATTCCTGGCAGGGAGCCGCGAAGCGGCATCGGTGCTGCTTACGCCGCACCAAACGCTGCGACTACCGACAATAGATGATGGCTGCGATGCTACCGGCGCGCGCTGGGCGGTCCCTTCGCGGCCCATCCTTCGAGACGCCCGCCTTTGGCGGGCTCCTCAGCATGAGGTCTGATTTCGCGGCGCAATCTCAGACCCTCATGATGAGGAGCGCCGCCTGCGGCGCGTCTCGAACCATGAGGCCCGCCTCGCGGGGGAAGAAAGAGCTACGCCGCAGCAGCCGCAGCATGGCCGAGTGCGGAGACGATGTGATCGACGACTTCCTCGACCAGGAGGCGGTCGTCGCCCTCGCCCATCACGCGGATCACCGGCTCGGTGCCGGAGGAGCGGACCAGGAGGCGACCGTGGCCGTTGAGCCGCTTCTCGGCGTCGACGATGGCGGACTTGACCTCGGCATCATCGAGCGGCCTGCCGCTGCGATAACGCACATTCTTCAGGATCTGCGGCAGCGGATCGAAACGGTGGCAGACTTCCGACACCGGGCGGCGGAGCTTTTGCACCACGGCAAGCACCTGCAGCGCGGCGACGAAGCCGTCGCCCGTGGTGGCGTAATCGGAAAGGATGATGTGGCCCGACGGCTCGCCGCCGAGATTGTAGCCATCACTCAGCATCCGCTCGAGCACATAGCGGTCGCCGACCGGCGTGCGCACCATGTCGAGGCCAATGCCCTGCAGGAAACGCTCGAGCCCGAGATTGGACATCACGGTGGTGACGATGCCGGGCTTGGCGAGCCGGCCCTCGTCCTTCCAGCTCTGCGCGATCACTGCGAGCAACTGATCGCCGTCGACCACATGACCGCGCTCGTCGACCAGGATCACGCGATCGGCGTCGCCATCGAGCGCAATGCCGATATCGGCGCGCATCTCGCGCACCTTCTTGGCCAGCGTTTCCGGCGCGGTGGAGCCGCATTCCTTGTTGATGTTGAAGCCGTCGGGCTCGACCCCGATCTGCACGACGTCGGCGCCGAGCTCCCACAGCGCTTCCGGCACCACCTTGTATGCGGCGCCATTGGCGCAATCGATCACGACGCGGAGGCCATCGAGGCTCAATTCGCGCGGCAACGTGCGCTTGGCGAATTCAATGTAGCGGTCATGGACGCCGTCGATGCGGCGGGCGCGGCCGAGGCTCGCGCTCTGAGCGAGCCGGCGCTCGATCGGCTCGTCGAGCAGTTGTTCGATCTGCTTCTCGACGTCGTCGGAGAGCTTGAAGCCTTGCGGCCCAAACAGCTTGATGCCGTTGTCCTCGAACAGATTGTGGGAGGCTGAGATCATCACGCCGAGATCGGCGCGCATCGACTTGGTGAGCATCGCGACCGCCGGCGTCGGCATCGGGCCGAGCAGCAGCACGTCCATGCCGACCGAGGTGAAGCCCGCGACCATGGCATATTCGATCATGTAGCCGGACAGCCGCGTGTCCTTGCCGATCACCACGCGATGGCGATGGTCGCCGCGCTGAAATACCAGGCCGGCGGCCTGCCCCACCTTGAGTGCAAGTTCCGGCGTAATCAGACCATTGGCACGGCCACGAATCCCGTCGGTCCCGAAATATTTACGGCTCATATCACCCCCAAGTAAGGCCTGGGCTTCTCCAGCCACCTCAGCGAGAAGCCCGAAACGCCACCATGCAGGCGTTATAATGCGTCAGCCACCAAGGCGGCTTCAAAATATATGATGAATCATTACCGTCGCCCGAAGGCAAGAGTTTAGGTTAATATATTGTAAAATAATGTATATTTCGGAGGCCGGGGTTCCTACGGACAGCGGCCGGCGGCGACTCTAGCGCTTGCGGAGGATGTGATGGTCGTCCTTGGACGGCGCCGGTTGCGTCACATTGACGGGGTCGGAGGCCGGAAAAGTCTCCTCCAACCCCTCCTCCAGGGACTCCTCGAGCGCACGCTTTTCGCTCTCGGCATCTTTCGGCTTGGGGGTCGATCCGGTCATGGTGGCCTCCTACTAGGTCGGATTTCGCGGGGGCGATTTGGCAGACGATCCAACCATGCTAGATGACGGCGCATTCGCGAAATACAAGACGGGCCGGGAGCGTCCATGAAGCACATCACCTGCATCGAAGATCTGCGCCAGCTACACAAGCGCCGCGTGCCGAAGGCATTTTTCGACTATGCCGACCGCGGCTCCTATACCGAGGACACGCTGCGCGCCAACAGCGAGGATCTTCAGCAGATCAAATTCCGCCAGCGCATCCTGGTCGACGTCTCCAAGCGTGACCTCAGGACCACGATCCTGGGCGAGCCGGCCGCGATGCCGCTGATCCTCGCCCCTGTCGGCCTGCTCGGCATGCAGCATGGCGATGGCGAGATCTATGCCTGCCGCGCCGCGCAGGCCGCCGGGATTCCGTTCACGCAGAGCACGATGTCGATCTGCTCGATCGAGGACATTGCGGCCGCCGTCGATAAGCCGTTCTGGTTCCAGCTCTACGTCATGAAGGACCGCGGCTTCATCAAGGCGCTGATCGAGCGCGCCATCGCCGCCAGGTGCAGCGCGCTGGTGCTGACCGTGGACCTGCAGGTGATCGGCCAGCGGCACCAGGACATCAAGAACGGCATGACTGTGCCGCCGGAATGGTCGCTGTCGAAACTGATCGATTTCGCCACCAAGCCGGCCTGGGTCTCGGGCGTGCTGCGCGGCAAGCGCCGCACCTTCGGCAATCTGGCGGGCCATCTCAAGATCGACCAGGACATCACGTCGCTGTCGACCTGGATCAATTCGCAGTTCGACACTTCGCTGAACTGGAAAGACATCGACTGGATCCGCAGCATCTGGCCGGGCAAGCTGATCCTCAAGGGCATCCTCGACGTCGAGGACGCGGAGATCGCGGCCAAGACCGGGGCGCAGGCGATCGTGGTCTCCAACCATGGCGGCCGCCAGCTCGACGGCGCCCCCTCCTCGATCGAGGTGCTGCCCGAGATCGTGGACGCCGTCGGTTCGCAGGTCGAAGTCATGTTTGACGGCGGCATCCGCACCGGCATGGACGTGATGCGCGCGCTCGCGCTCGGCGCGAAGTCCTGCATGATCGGCCGCGCCTATGCCTACGGCCTCGGCGCCGGCGGACAGGCCGGCGTCACCGAGGCGATCAACGTGCTGGCGAAGGAACTGCTGACGACCATGGGCCTGTGCGGCGTCAACACCATCGCCGAGATCGACGACAAGGTGCTGGCGGTTTAAGTCAACACGCGCGCGATGCCGATTGATGTGCCCTCGCCCCTTGTAGGAGAGGGCAGCTCCGGCATCGGCAACGAGCGCGTTTGGGTGAGGGGTTCTCTCCGCGAGTGGCGCCGCCCGCGGAGAGAACCCCGTCGCGCATTTCATGCGCGCCACCTTCTCCCAGAAGGGGAGAAGGGAAGACGGCAACCCGCACTTACATCGGCGGTGTGATGCCGTCGCGGCCGACGCTGATGCGGTCGGCCTCGAGCGAGCCGTCCGGCGACTTTTTCGTGAATGCGATGATCTTGGCGCCCGCCTTGAGCTCGGACTTGTCGCCGGGGACGTAGGTCACGACAGGCGTATCGGGCGAGACCAGCATCTTCTTCTCGCCGTCCTTGTATTTGACGAGCAGCGTGTGGCCGTCATTGCTGACAACGGATTCGGCGACCGTCGCATTGGTCATGCTGCTGTTGGGGCGCGTGTCCCAGGGCCGCGAGCCCTCGCCGGTGCCGCGCATGTCCTCCGGGAAGACGTGAACCTCCACCGCTTTCGGCGTGCCGTCGGAACCCGGCACGGTCGTAGCGCCGATGAAGGAACCGACCTTGATGTCGGACAGTGCGATCTTGACGATGCCGGCAACGCGCGCGTCGCTGGTCAAATGCAGCTTGACGTCTTCACCGCTGCGCGACTTGACCGTGACTGTGTCGCCGTCGACGCTTTCGATGGTGCCGCGCACCCGCGACGACACCGGCGGCTGCTGCGCGATCGCATAAAGGGTTGATGCCGCAACCATGGCGACGGCAAACAGCGGGCGGGCGAGCGTGGAACGGTAGGGAGGCATAGCGAGAGCTCCGGGTGGATCATCTCTACAGAGACCCCGCTTTCGCGGCGATATTTCCTGCCCTCAAGCCTTTGTGAGATCGTCCTCGACCAGCGCACGCAGTTCCGGCGTCACTTGCGGGCGCTGGCCGAACCACAGTTCGAAGCCGCGCACCGCCTGGTGCAGGAGCATGCCGAGCCCGTCGGCCGTCTTCAATCCGCGCCCCTCGGCGGCTGCAAGCAGCGGCGTCTTCAGTGGAACATAGACGAGGTCGGCAACAACAGCATTTGACGGCAGCAAGCCGACGTCGAGCGCGAGCGCCGGCTGGCCGTGCATGCCGAGTGAGGTGGTGTTCACGAGCAGCCCTGCGCGCGGCAACAGATCGGCAAGCGCATCCCAGCCGGCCGGCTCGACGCGAGAACCGAACTGATCGGCAAGCGCGCGGGCGCGCTCGATGCTGCGATTGACGAGGTGAATGCGCGTCATGCCGCGATCGAGCAATCCGAACACCACGGCGCGCGCCGAACCGCCGGCGCCGAGCACCAGCGCCTCCGTCGCCTGATCCCAGCCGGGCGCCGAGGCATCGAGATTGTTGATGAAGCCTTCGACGTCGGTATTGGTCGAACGCAGCTCGCCGCCTTCGTACCACAGCGTGTTGGCGGCGCCAACCGCGCGGGCGCGCTCGTCAGGCAGCGACAGCGCCAGCGCGCGCTCCTTGTGCGGGATCGTGACATTGGCGCCGACGAAGCCGTGGAACGCGAGATGCAACACGAACTCGGCAAAGCCTTCCGGCGGGATCGCTTCGATGTTGTAGCCGCCCTCGATGCCGAGCTTCCTCAGCCAGTAGTGATGGATCAGCGGCGAGCGCGAATGCGCGGCCGGCCATCCGATCAGGCATGCGGCGCGGGCTTTGGTCGGTGCGGTCATTGCAGTCCAATCGGACAAGCAATGCGGACTGTCAACATTCACTTATCCCGCACCGCGACGAACGCCGTAAGCACGACGGCGGCGCCAGCGGCGAACCAGACCGCGGACAGATTGAGGTGGAGATAAGCGAGCGCGCCGACGGTCGACCCCAGCACCAGTGCCGCCCATAGCAGGAGGTTCGGCAGCCAGGCCCAGCGCGGGCCGCCGGTCAGCGCCGCCCCAAGGAGTTGGCCAGCCTTGACCAGCGCGCCAGTGACATAGGTGAGGCCGAGGCCGGCGCCGCCGCGGATCTGGAACATCGCATTCTCCAGCCCCATCGCGAACACGATGCCGCCAACCGCGGCCGTCGGCCAGCCGAATGTGTAGGCGAGCGCGGCGCCGACGAGCAGCAGCGCTTCCGTCAGCAACAGCCAGGTCTGGCGACGGCCGCCGCGCGCGAGCACGATCAGGCTGCCCGCCGCCGCGCCGAACACGAAGGTCACGATGATGCCGATGGTTTGCGCCGCCGCGAACCAGTTCGCCTCGGTCAGGTTGACGCCGAGACGCGTCGAATTGCCGCTCATGAAGGAGACGAACAGGCCGCCGAGATGCAGATAACCGATGCCGTCAAGATAACCGGCGAGCGCGCTCAGCGCGCAGGCCAGCGTCATGTTACGGCGCGAGTCAAGCATGCGTCACGCCGTCCACTCGTAGACCTCTTTCTCGTAGGCTTCGGTGAAGCCGGCGCGCAGCAGATTACGGTACGAATGTTCCAGCATGTACATGGTCTCGGAGACCTGCACTCTGCAGCCCATCTGCTCGGCACGTTCGACCCGCTTCGCAATCAGCGCCTGCTGCGCGCCGCGCTTGCGATGGCTTTCGGCTGTGGTCGCGGCCAGGAGATAGCCGATGTCCTCGAACAGGCAGAGCGCGGCGATCGCCACCGGCTGATTGCCGTCGAACGCCATGTAGTGAACGAAGCCCCTGCGGCCGGCCGAGCGCGCATATTCCGGCCACAGCGTGTCGCCGAGCTGATCGCGCGCAGCGTCGATCTCGTCGGTGGTCACCTCGCGGATGCTGAGATCTGTGGCGAAATGAAGCGGCGAACAGGCCGTGCGCCACAAGGTCGGATATCCGGTGCGACGCGCGCGCGACAGGCCGCCCGCCTCGAGCCGCGCCCGCATCACGTCCATATCGGGACCCGGGCTCAACCAGACGAAGAAGCGCTTCACACCCTCAGCCGTGAACAGATCGATGAAGCGCGGGACCGCATCATCCGCCATCGCGGGATCAGCGCCGCAGAGATAGACGCGATTGAGATTGGCGGATGGAAACGGCGCCTGACGTTCGGGATCGATGGTCACGTAGCAGTGACCGAACGGCGGACCGTCGAACTGCCGGCGCACGAGGCGGTAGGGCTGACAACGGCCGTCCAGCCATTGCGTCAGCCGCCGCATTTTCAAGGAGAGATCGACAACGTCCATGGCGATGCGGGGATCATGACCCTAGATCCGGGGCCATGATCCTAGCAACACTTATGCCGCCACGCGATGCGCCGCAATAATTTGATCGGCGGTCCGGCCGGTCACTTCAGCCATGTGATCGAACTGCCGGGTGAAGCTGCCGGCGCCGGCGGTGGCCGAGCGGAGTTCCACGATCAGGTCGCCGATTTCGGCTTCCGGCATGGTGGCGCGGACGCAGTCCCAGCCCGCCCAGCCCTCGCGGGTGTCGAAACCGAGGATCTGGCCCCGCCGCGCCGACAGGATCGCGTTGATCTTGGCGGTGGCGTCGGTCGGGCAGACGATCTCGACCATGTGGATCGGTTCCAACAGCACCGGATGACAGTTCGGCAGCGCCTCGCTGACGCCGATCCGCGCTGCGGTGCGGAACGCGAGATCGGAGGAGTCGACGCTGTGGTAGGAACCGTCAGTCAGGCACACATGGACGTCGACCACGGGAAAGCCGAGCGGCCCCTTCTGCAGGCCGTCGACCACGCCTTCTTCGACCGCGCCGATATAGTTCCGCGGCACTGCACCGCCGACCACGGTCTCCTCGAAGCTGAAGCCGGAACCGCGCGGCAAGGGCTTTACCTCGAGCACCACGTCGCCGAACTGACCGTGGCCGCCGGACTGCTTCTTGTGCCGGCCGCGCTGGGTGATCGGTTTCCGGATGGTCTCCTGATACCCGATCGCTGGCGGGTGCGATTTGACGTTGACGCCGAAGCGGTCACGCAGCCGTTCCACCGCGACGCGCAGATGCATCTCGCCCTGCCCCCACAGCACGGTATCGTGCGTGCGTGCGTTCTGGATCTGGGTCAGCGACGGATCCTCCTCGTTCAGCCGCAGCAGCGCCTGCCCGAGCTTGACGTCGTCCTTGCGGTCGGTGGCCGCGACCGACATCGCGAGCACCGGCGAGGTCGGCTCGACCTTCACCAGCGAGGGCGGCGCGGTCTTGCCGCTCGCCACGGTGTCGCCGGTCTTGATCGCATCGAGCTTGCCGAGCGCAACCGTATCGCCGGCTTCCGCGGAGGCGCGCTTGGTGTCGAACGCGCCGCCAGCGGCGAGGATACCGGAAACGCGGCCGGTCTCGCCGGACGAGGAGGTCAGCGTCGCGCCATCGTCGAGACGGCCGGCGAGCAGCCGCGCCAGCGACAGTTTGCCACCGTGCTGCAAATGCACCGTCTTGAACACGTAGGCGAGCGCATCCTTGGTTTCGGGGGCGCCAAGGCGCTTGGCGGTGTCGGCGATACCGGGCGATTCATGGCGCAGCGCCTTCAGCAGGCGCAGCACGCCATTCTCGCGCAGCGCCGAGCCGAGCAGCACCGGGCAGATCACGCCTTCGCGCAGTTCGCGGGCGAGATCGTCGAACACGGCATCGCGCGGCGGCTGGATGTCCTCGAGCAACTGTTCCATCAGCGCGTCGTCATGGTCGGCGAGCTTCTCCAGCATCGAGAAGCGCGCTTCCTTCTCGCGATCGAGATTGCCGCCTTCGAGCGCGACCACCTCCGACGGCTTGTGCTCGCGATAAACGAAGGCGCGTTCCAGCGCCAGATCGACGAAACCCTCGATCAGATCGCCGTTCCATATCGGAATTTGCCTGAGCACCAGCGGCACGCGCGAGGCCGGCTGCAGCGTCGCGAGCGTCTCGCGGACGCGCTTGTTGGCGCGATCGATCTTGTTCAGGAACAGGAAACGGGGAATGGCGAGCTCTTCCAATTCGCGCAGGATGAGCTGCAATTGCGGCAGCTTCTTCTCGTCGGCCTCGCAGACCACGACCGCGGCATCGACCGCGGGAAGCGCCATGCGCATGTCGTGCGCGAATTCGACCGAGCCGGGACAATCGAGGAAGGTGTAACTGTCGCCCATGAAGGTCGTGGTGGCGGCGGTAAGACCGACGCTCATCTTGTGATTGCGCGCTTCCGCACTGGCATCGCCAACGGAAGTTCCGGCATCGACACTGCCGGCTGTCCGGATCGCACCGGTTCGCGCCAAGATCGCTTCGAGTAGTGTGGTCTTACCGCTTTGGAAAGGGCCCACCAGTGCGATGCACCGTGGACCTCGGGGACTTCTGACGTCTTGTCCCATATTGCCGTCTCCTCGTCTGGAGCTCGGCCCTTGATTGGGTCGGCAATCAACAATGCTCCGCCCGTCGCGGGCGTTTGGCAAGCGGGAACACGCGCGAAAACGTCGCTGCGTTGCGATGTAATGCAATGAAGCGTGCACGACTCCTTCCCTTCTCCCCTTGTAGGAGAAGGTGGCGCGCATGCAATGCGCGACGGATGAGGGGTTGTCTCCGCGGGCGACAGTGCTCGTGGAGAGGACCCCTCACCCAAACGTGTTGGTGGCCCGCGCCTGAGCTGCCCTCTCCCACAACAAGGGGAGAGGGCGCGTCAACTGGCACTGCGCACGCATGGCTTGGATGGTGGGCGCGACGCTTTGCCCATGCTTGTCTTAGCGTCCCGGCCGGAGTTCCAGGCTCGCTAGGCCGGCGGCGACGTTGAGGCCGACCTGGCCCTGCAGGCTCAGCGGCTGCAGCGCGATCGAATTGTTGGAGCCGCCGACCAGCACGTTACCGCCGACACCGACGCCGAGCGTCGCGCTGCCCTGCGCACCCGCATAATTGCCGGAGAGGTCACCGGGCCCGATGCGCGAGACTGGCGCGTAGACGCCCCAGGCCAGCGCCGTCTCCTCGGTGATGCCGATATCGAGGCCCACCTTCTGAATTGTCGCGATATAGCGGTCCTCCGGTACGCCCTCGGCGCGCAGCACGCAGCCGAGATGAGTGACCGACCCCACGATGAAGCCGACGCTGGCGCCGCCGCGGCATTCCAGAACGCCAACCCGCACGCGCTCTGGCTGCTGCGCGCTGGCGCCGGCGATGATGGATGCGAGCATGACGATGGCCGTGCCCGCGCGAAAGACGAAGCGACGCATGAAGATATCTCCGGCTGAAAAAATCTGACGTGAGGTGAGACGAAGGACCGCGCCCGCCCGCGGCGCGTGTCCGTCTATGCCACAAGCTTCAAGGCAGTACCAGATTGGCGACACAACCAAGTTGTACCGCGTCTTCATCTTCAGGACATACGGTGCGAAGCCAGATCGGCCTCTCCGTCATTGCGAGGAGAGAGAGCGTGCGAACACGAAAAAGGCCCGCTTGCGCGGGCCTCTCATTCTCGCTCGACCGATCGAACTATCGCAGATTGCCGCAGAAGCGCTGGATGCGCTTGCAGGCATCTTCGAGATCCGAGGTCTTGGTGGCGTAGGAGATGCGGAACGCCGGGCCGAGGCCGAAGGCAGAACCATGCACGACTGCGACGCCCTCGCTCTCCAGGAGCTCGGTGACGAAGTCCTCGTCGTTCTCGATCACCTTGCCGCCCGGCGATGTCTTGCCGATCGTGCCGGCGCAGGACGGATAGACGTAGAACGCGCCTTCCGGCCGCGGGCAGTCGATGCCAGCCGCCTGGTTCAGCATCGAGACCACGAGGTCGCGCCGTTCCTTGAACACCTTGTTGTTCACGGGAATGAACTCCTGCGGACCGTTGAGCGCTTCGACGGCGGCCCACTGCGAGATCGACGACGGGTTCGAGGTCGACTGCGACTGGATCGTCGCCATCGCCTTGATGAGCTGCGCAGGGCCGCCAGCATAGCCGATGCGCCAGCCGGTCATGCAATAGGCCTTGGAGACACCGTTCACCGTCAGCGTGCGGTCGTAGAGTTTCGGCTCAATCTGCGCCGGCGTGGTGAAGACGAAGTCGTCATAAACGAGGTGCTCGTACATGTCGTCGGTCATCACCCAGACATGCGGATGCTTCACCAGCACGTCGGTGATCGCCTTCAACTCGGCGCGCGTATAGGCGGCGCCGGTCGGGTTCGACGGCGAGTTGAGGATGATCCATTTGGTCTTCGGCGTGATCGCCTTTTCAAGATCCTCCGCGCTGAGCTTGAAGCCGCGCTCGGCCGTGCACACCACCGGCACCGATTCACCGCCCGCGAGTGCAACCATTTCCGGATAGCTCACCCAATAGGGCGCGGGAATGATGACCTCGTCGCCCGGATTGATGGTCGCCATCAGCGCGTTGTAGAGCACCTGCTTGCCGCCGGTGCCGACGATCACCTGGTTTGGCTTGTAGGTGAGGCCGTTCTCCCGCTCGAACTTGGCGATGATCGCCTCCTTCAGCTCGGGAATGCCGCCGACATCGGTGTACTTGGTCTTGCCGGCCTCGATCGCATGGATGGCCGCCAGCTTGATGTTGGCGGGCGTATCGAAATCCGGCTCACCGGCGCCCAGCCCGATGACATTGCGGCCCGCCGCTTTCAGCGCGCGTGCTTTATCCGTGACCGCGATCGTCGCGGACGGCTTCACACGGTCAAGCGCAGCGGACAGGAAGGGCATCATCGTCTCCGAATTTTGGTGGAAAGAACGCACAACGGCGCACAACTGTTTCTAGGACTGTTGCGGTGCAGCGGCAAGCGAAAAGCGGGGTTTCCTCGGCACTTTTGCCGCAGCTTCACTTCGCGCACCCTCGATCAGACCCGCTGCGATCACCGGATAGCAGAGGCGTGATCGTTGCTGTGCCAATGGAATCATTCTGCACGCGTGCGGTGCGGGAGCTGTTTTCGACTTTTTCCATCCCGCAGCTCTTGCGACGCACCCCCATCGGCATCATTGTGGGGTTGCGTTTGCGGCACCAACTGCCGCTCACGCGCTTCGATTGGTGAACTCGGGCAAGATGTACAAGCTCTATTCGATGCAGCGCTCCGGCAACAGCTACAAGGTTCGCCTTGCGCTGGCGCTGCTCAATACGCCCTATGAGGCGATCGAGGTCGACATCCTGCGCGGCGAGAGCCGCACGCCGGAGTTTCTGGCGAAGAACCCGAGCGGCCAGGTGCCGCTGCTCGAAGTCGAGAACGGCCGCTATCTCGCCGAATCCAACGCCATCCTCTGGTATGTCGCCGGCGGCACGCCGCTCGCGCCGGAGTCGGCGATCGACCAGGCCGAGGCGCTGCAATGGATGTTCTTCGAACAGCATGCGCTGGAGCCGAACATCGGCGCGGCCTATTTCTGGCTATCGCTGGTGAAGGGCGGCCGCGATCTCCAGACCCATGCGCTGGAGGATTGGATGGAGCGGGGCTATGCCGCGCTGCAGGTGATGGAAAACCATCTCAAGATCGCGCGCTTCTTCGCCGCCGACCAGCTCACGGTCGCCGACATCGCGCTCTACGGCTACACCCATCTCGCCGACCGCTGCGATTTCGACCTCGTCACCTTTCCAGCGATCCGCGCCTGGCTCAGGCGGGTCGAGCAGGTCCCCGGCTTCGTCGCGATGGACTGGCGGCCGGAGGCCGAATTCGACGACGCCACCGGCATCGCGGCAGGGGCTGAATAGCGGGAATTGCGGGCATAGCCCGTAGAATTACGGGTAAAACCTCGCGCTATGCCGTGGTTCTGCCATTTTTCTCACGGTCACCGCCGCAATATTGCCGGCGACGATTGCGAATCCTCGGGCCAGACAACGCGGGTGATTCGCCCGCGCATGCGAGGATTTTGACCATGACATGGTCGCCCGGCACGGCCGGCTCCAAGAGCCGCCCCGCGCCAGCAGTCCCGTCCCGACTGGCGAGCGCAATCGCCATTTCGGTCACGATCGGCGCGTTGTCACTGTGTGTCGAGGTCACGATGGCGATGCCGCTTTCGACCTGATCCGGTGGTCTTCTACAATCGTCACCAACGCAAGGCGCGATGACTGAGATCGCGACCAGAGCATGTTGAAGACACCTGTTGGACTGGTAACAGTTGGACTGACGGTTGCGATCCTGCTCGCGGCCTCGCTGCTGATCGTCACGGGCACCCGCGGCGAGGATCGCCCGCCCGTGCTCCGGGTCCTGCCATCTCATGGGAGGTGATATGCCGGTAGCTTGCGCCCCGCTGCGCTCCTTCCCCCTGAAAGGGGGAAGGTTGGGATGGGGGTCTGCCGCGGGCGAAGGTGCGGGTGGAGAGAGTTGATCCCCCCGGTTTGCGCTCGCGCGCAAACCGACCTCCCCTTTTCAAGGGGAGGTGAAGGGAGCGCAGGTCACCCGCGATCACGTGAACCTGTGGAAGATCAGGAACGCGCCGGCGGCGATTAGCGCAAAGCCGAGTGCGTGGTTCCAGCCGAGCGGCTCCTTGAGATAGAGCACCGAAAAGCCCGCGAACACGACCAGCGTGATCACCTCCTGCATGGTCTTGAGCTGCGCCGCCGAATAGACCGCGCTGCCCCAGCGGTTGGCTGGCACGGCGAGCCAATATTCAAAGAAGGCGATGCCCCAGCTCACCATGATCACCACCGGCAGCGGGCTCGCCTTGAACTTCAAATGCCCGTACCACGCAAAGGTCATGAAGACGTTGGAGGCAAACAGCATCAGGATCGGCAGGATGGTCGGCGAAATCGTGGGCATCGATATCCTCTTGCAATGGTCCGCTACAGCATGACCGAGCAGATCTTCTCGAGCGATCCATGCCACGGAACCGGTTTGACGCAATTCGCATAGCATTTGACTCCAACAATGCGAAAGCTTGGCGCGCGCCATCAAACCGCTCTTAAGCGTGACGCGCAAAATCCCGCCGCAAGCGAAATCCGTCGTCAAACTGCGCGCCTATCGTCGGTTGTAACGAGGCGCAAACATGCAGTTGAACTGCCGCACGATGCTGGGCCCTGCCCTGACGATGGCGACAGCGCTATCCGCCTTCGCCGTCGACCGTCATTTCGCGGCCGTGCCGAATCCGGCGCCCTTGTTCGTTTGCATCGTCGCGCTGGCAAGTTCCATCGGCGGCATCGCGTCGGGACTCGTGAGTGCGGCCATCGCGGTGGCGGGCTCGGCGATCTTCTTCCTCAACCATCGCGCCACGCCAGGCTACGACCTGTCGGACCTGGCGCGGATGGCGATGCTGGCGGCGACCGCCATTGTCACAGCCGTCATCACCGGTCTGCTCAGGCGAAAATGGATCGATGCCTTCGCCTGGGAGCAGAAGCATCATGCCACTGCCGAGCGCCTGAAGGCCGCGCTCGACCGGGTCGACATCGGCATCGTGCTGTTGGATTCGGACACGCGGGCGGAGTTCATCAATCGCGCCTTCCGCGATTATTTCGCGCTTACCGACGAGCAAGCCGAAAGCAAACCGCCGTTCATCGCGCTGATGTATCATGGCCGCGACACCGGCGCCTACGAATTGCCGAAGCACGAATTGAACGACTTCATCGCGCGACGCATCGAGATGATGCGGATCGGCGATTCCACCCCGATCAACATCAACCTCGCCGATGGCCAGGTGCTGCGCTTCAGTTGCACGGCGCTGCCGGACGGCGGCCGCATGCTGAGCTACACGCCGGTGACCGATCTGGTGCGCAGCACCGACGATCCGGCCAAGGCCGACTACTATCGCTCCCTGCGCGGCATCGGTCGCGCCCTTGATCGCGGGCTTGGCCCGGCTTTGCGCGCCGCCGAATAGCATGAATTAAGCGAGCCACGCCGCCGGCTGTGGATAACTTGCCTGTCACCCGCGCGTAACAAAGCACGGCTAGGCTTTCTTACGCGTCTGATCAGGCCCCCGTCCCAGATCACACGCCCCCCGAGCGGTCCCCGTCAGTCGCCGCGTCTGACCGGGGCCGCTTTTTTTCGCGACATTCGCTCATGGCTGCACTGCAGCCGACGATGATGTGCGAGCCCGCCGCCGCCTTGCGAGGAACTGGCGTGCGGGCCACAATACATTCTCTTTCCTCCAATTTTCGGATCGCTCCATGCAAATTCGCAATCTCGGCGGCTCGGGCTTACGCGTTTCCGCCGTCGGCCTCGGCTGCAACAATTTCGGCCAGCGCACCGACCTCGAAACCTCGCGCCAAGTGATCCACCGCGCGCTCGACCTCGGCATCACCCTGTTCGACACCGCCGACATCTATGCCGGCATGGGCGGCTCGGAGACGGTGCTCGGCACCGTGCTCGGCGATCGCCGCAAGGACATCGTGCTGGCGACAAAATATTCCAAGCCGATGGCGACTGACGGCACCAAGCAGGGTGCCTCGCGGCGCTACATCATGTCGGCGGTCGAAGCGAGCTTGAAGCGATTGAAGACCGACTACATCGATCTCTACCAGCAGCACGATTACGACCCGCTGACGCCGATCGAAGAAACCCTGCGCGCGCTCGAGGATCTCGTACGGCAGGGCAAGGTGCGTTACATCGGCAATTCGAACTTCCCGGCCTGGCGCATCGCGGAAGCCGAATATGTCGCGCGTGCGATGAACGTGAGCCGCTTCGTCTCCTGCCAGGACGAATACAGCCTTTTGGTGCGCGACATCGAAAAGGACCTGCTGCCGGCCGCGCAGGAATACAATCTCGGCCTGCTGCCGTTCTTCCCGCTCGCAAGCGGCCTGCTGACCGGCAAATACCAGCGTGGCGCCACTGCGCCGGCGGACACGCGCTTTGGCAAGGTGCCGATGCTGCGCGACCGCTACGTCACGCCGCGCAACGAGGACATCGTCGACAAGCTCCAGGCCTTCGCCAGGGAGCGCGGCCACACGTTGCTGGAGCTCGCCTTCTCCTGGCTCGCCGCCCGCCCGCAAGTCTCGAGCGTGATCGCCGGCGCCACCCGCGTCGAGCAGGTCGAGCAGAACGTCAAGGCGATCGACTGGACGCTGAGCGTGGAAGAACTCGCGCAGATCGACGCGATTACGAAGAGCTAACGACACACGACGCCGTCATCCCGGCCTTGACCCGGGACCCATAACCACAGGGAAGCGTTTTGGCGCGAGCAAGCGGTTGCAGCGTCACGCATCACTTAAGCCGGTGGTTATGGGTCCCGGCTCAAGGCCGGGACGACAGTGTGGCTGGGGTCTGCGTTTTACGATATCAACCCCTGCATCGGCTTGGCGGCGCGGCTGTCTGGAAACACGGTCTCCGCCAGCACGCGGTCGGCGAGGCCGAACTGGTCGTGCAGCACCCCCTTCATCACGGCGCGCAAATCGGTGGTCGGCGCGAGGTCGCGGCCCTGATAGAGATTGGCGGGCTTCAAGCCTGGCCAATCCGAGATCACGCGTCCGCCCTTCACCGCGCCGCCGGCGAGCAGCGCAATGGTGCCGGTGCCGTGGTCGGTACCTTCGGTGCCGTTGATGCGCGCGGTGCGGCCGAATTCGGTGGCAACCACGATCACGGTATCGCGCCAGCGGTCGCCAAGCCCGCCTTCGAATTCCGCCAGCGCGCCATCGAGGCCGCCGAGCAGTTGCGCGAGACGGCCGACCGGCCCGCCCTCCTTGGCGTGGGTATCCCAGCCATCGAAGGCGAGCGCGCCGATCCGCGGCCCGTCATCGGCCGCCATCAGTTTCGCCGCGCCGCGCGCCACCAGCCGCATCGCACCGATGCCATTGGTGCCGGGCTTCGGCTTCATCTCGTCGCCTTTCGCGACTTTCTCGAGCTGCAAGCCCTGCGTGAGCGCCAAGGCGAGCGCGGGATCGCGATGCTGATACAGCTCGAGCAGGCGCATCGCGGTGTCGTCATCGGCCTGCGGCAGCGCGACTGGCGCCCAGCCGACGGTCGGCGCCGCGCCGCGCAGCACCAGTGGCGTCGTCGGGCCGACAGCGAGCGCGCGCGTCACGCGCTCGCCTTTCGGCAGCGCTTCGAGAGCGCGGTTGAGCCAGCCCGATTGCACCCTGCCCGGACCGGCCAAGCCGCTTTCCAGCACGTCCTGGCCGTCGAAATGCGAACGCTCGCGGTAGGAGGTCGCGACCGCATGGATCACTGCAGCCTGTTTGGCGCGATACATTCGCGCGAATTCCGGCATCGCCGGATGCAGGCCGAAAAAGGAGTCGAGCATGACGGCTGCGTTCGGGCCATCCGGCCGGAGCGCGATCGAGCCATGCAGGCCGGCATAATCGGGATCGCCGATCGGCGCCACTGTCGCAAGGCCATCCAGCGCACCGCGCAGGATCACCACGACCAGCCGCGGATCGCCTCCGTCAGCCGCGCGCGCAAATTTCGGCAAGTACGCCCAGGCGGCGAACGCAGCGCCGCCAAGCAGCAGAGAGCGGCGCGAGGTGGCCTGTGATCGCAGCCCTTCACAGCATTGCATCCTCACCTCCTCTGGAATTCCGGCGACATCAACAGCAGCGCCAGCGCCTGCTGCCGCGATTCCGCGCGCTCGACGGTGCGCCGCGTGTCCGGCGAGGCGGCATCCGCGGCGACGAGGTCGAGCAGCTCGCGCGGGTCGATGCCGTCGCCAAGGCGCGAGGCGATCTGCGCCGAGATATCGAGCCGCAGCTTCATGCCTTCAGGCGCGGCCCATGCCGCGCTGGTGTCGGGAAAACCGTTCGGCCCGGCGGGCGACCACAATGGCTGACCAAGGACGTTGAGGCCGCCCAGATAGGGGGAGGGATCTTCGGGATTGCGCCCGAGCAGCCGGCCGGAGGCGATCAGGAATTCGTAAGGCGAGCGCATCTTGGTCAGCGGCGCGTCCCACGCCTCACTGGAATCCACCAGCGCGGTCGCGAGCGCCTTCAGATCGCCGTCGGTCCTTCCGAAGACATCCTGCAGCCGCGCCACCAGGGCCGGCGGCGGATCGTCGGCCACGAAGTGGCGCGCGAATTTGGTGGCGATGAATTTTGCCGTCGAAGGATGGCGGGCGATATCGGCGAGCACGGCCTCGCCCTGCGCCACGCCACTCTGCTCGTAAACCTTGCCCATTACGCGCTGCGCGCCGGGCTGATGCGCATTGGCGTTGAACACAAACGTACCGGGCGGACCGAGCTGGCCCTGCCGGCCGGCAAAGGTCCAGCCCGTGATGACGCGCGCGAGCGCGGTGACGTCGTCCTGCGTGTAGCCGCCGCCGACGCCGAGTGTGTGCAACTCCATGATCTCGCGCGCGAGGTTTTCGTTGAGGCCGCGGTTGCGGTTGATGCCGGCGCGCGAGTCCGGACCCAAGGATTGCTGGTTGTCGAGGAAGAACAGCATCGCCGGATGCTGTTCGACCGCCTTCAGCATGTCGGCGAAGCGGCCGAGCACATGCGGCCGGATCGCCTCGCGCTCGAACGAGCCGGCCCAGATCCGCGCCAGCCCGCCCTTATTGGCGGAGATGCAGAAATGGTTCGACCAGAACACAACCAGGCGCTCGACGAATCCGCAATCGGCGAAGCTCGCGCGCTGGATGCGCGCCAGCGCTTCCGTGCGAAACGTCTTCTGGATGACATTGGGCGGTTGCGGCGGAGGCTTCGGCGGATTGGGCTGCATCGCGCCCGCAGGCGCCATCGCGGCATTCGCATTATTGCCGTCGGCGGGTTGTGTCGGCGGCTCTTTGGCCGTCATGTCCTTTGCGATCGAGGAGAGCGAGGGATTGCGGCGCTGCGCTTTGGGGTCCGTCGATGGCGCTTCCGTCGCTGCGGATTTCGGGGCGGCGTCGCGCGCTTGCTGAATCTCGAACTGATAGTCGAACAGCGCCTTGCCGAGCGCCGGCGTCGAGGCAAGCCCGGGCATCTCCAGGAGCGCGGCGTTGGCGCGATTGAGTTCGGACTTCACAAAGCCGCGCGGATCGGATGCCGCATTGACGAAATCGCCGGAAGCGCCGCCGCGGGCGCCGAAGCCGAAGCGATTGAGCGCAACAAGGGCTGCTTGCGAATCGCGGGCCATCGGATTTCCCTTCGGGCGTCCTCGGTCTATGTTTGTGCAATATCTTAGCGCGCATCCGGATGAACCCTGGATTAATTCAGCGATGGGAAAACGGCCGCTTACATGACAAATCGGAAAGAAAGCACCCCGCGTCAGCTTTCCTGCAGACGCTGCGGCGGCGCCTTCACCTGCAGCCTGTCAGGCGAATGCTGGTGCGGGGCGGAACCCTACCGCCTGCCGATGCCGGCCCATGATGGCGGCGACTGCCTGTGCCCCGATTGCCTGCGCGCGCTCGCGAGCCAGCAAACCGATGCGGCCGCGACGTGACGAGCCGCTGGGACATCAGCGCCGTCCTGCTCGACATGGACGGAACGCTGCTCGATACCGAGAAGGTCTATTTCGACAGCCTGGTCGCGGCGCTGAACGCGCGTGGCTATACCGACGATGTCGTCACCCTCTGTCACGCCATGATCGGCCTTCCCGGACCGGAGTGCGAGCTGATGCTGGTGAGGCGCTACGGCGACGATTTCCCGCTCGCCGAGATCAACAGGGCTTTTGCCGCCAACCGTGACGAAATGTTTCGCGCAGGCCTGCCGCTGAAGGCCGGCGCCATCGAGCTGCTCGATGCGCTTCGGTCCGCGCAATGTCCGATGGCTATCGTGACCTCCTCCTCGCGCCGCTCTGCCGACCAGCACCTCACGCTCGCAGGAATCCGCGCGCGCTTTGACACTATCCTGACGCGGGACGACGTCACGCACTGCAAGCCGAGCCCGGATCTGTATCTGCTGGCTGCGCAACGGCTCCGCGTAAAGCCACAAGCCTGCGTCGCGATCGAGGATTCCAACCACGGCGTGGCCGCGGCCCACGCCGCCGGTGCGATCACGCTGATGGTGCCGGACATGATCCCGCCGACCGAGGAAACGCGCGCCAAATGCGCCGCGGTGCTGCCAGACCTCAACGCGGCGCTGGCGATGCTGCGGGAACGCGGCGCGCTGTAACACTCGTCATTGCGAGCGCAGCGAAGCAATCCATCTCTCCGCGCGTGAAGACATGGATTGCTTCGTCGCTTCGCTCCTCGCAATGACGGTGAACTCTAGACCTCGAAGCCCGGCGACTTCCGCGCCATGCCGTCGAAGGCGTCGAGCAGGCGCTCGCGCCAGGCGTAGACCGGATCACTCTCGACCAGCAGCTTGAACGGGCTCACGACGCGTGCCCACTGGAAGCCGCCGAACACGATGTAATCGGCGTAGTTCGGCCTGTCGCCGCCGAGATAGGCCTGGGTCCGCAGCGTCAGCCGCAGCGGATCGAGACTCCTACGGAAGCCTTCCACTGCCTGGTCGCGGGTCGCAGCGGCCTCTTCCAGCGACTTGCCGAGCCGCGCCTCGCGCGTCCTACGGAAATAGGCGACGTCGTCAGGCGCAAGATGCGCGGGGATATCGGCGACGATCAGCGGGAAGATGCCGCCGACCACGGTAACGTCGCCCCACCAGTTCAGCATCCGCCCCATGGCGCGGCCGCCCTCGCCGCCGAACAGCGAGGGACGGTCGGCATAGGTGTCCTCGAGATAATTGGCGATCGCCCAGGAATCGGTCACCGTGGTGTCACCGTCGAGCAGCACCGGCACCTTGTCGGACTTGTGCGGCGCGATCGCTTCTTTGTGCGTGAAGCACCAGGGGATCGACTCGGCGCCAAACCCCTTGTGCGCCAGCGCCATCCGTATGCGCCAGCAATACGGGCTGAACGGACGGGACGTATCAGTGCCGACGAGTTCGAACAGTTTCATGGCCATGGATCAATCCCGCTGATGTCGGCCGTCAGACTAGCCGTCATTGCGAGGAGCGCAAGCGACGAAGCAATCCACGCTTCCGCACGCGGCAACATGGATTGCTTCGCGGAGCCTGTCATCGGGCGGCGCTACGCGCCGACCCGGTGGCTCGCAATGACGGCGACAGCAGCGCTACCGCACCACCGCCGCGGTCTGGCCGAACAGGATCTTGCGCTCCTCCTCGGTGCGGATCGCGGGCTGGCCGAAATTCGGATTGACCTCTTTCGCCTTGGCATAGGCGCGCACCGTGGCGGGCCGCTCCCGGATCGTTTCCAGCCAGCGCTTCAGATGCGGGAAATCGTCGATGTTCTGGCCCTGGTTCTGGTAGCCGACAACCCAGGGATAGCTCGCCATATCCGCGATCGAATAGTCGCCGGCGACGAATTCGCGGTCCGCGAGGCGCTTGTTGAGCACGCCATAGAGCCGGTTGGTCTCGTTCACATAGCGGTCGATGGCATATTGCAGCTTCTCTTGCGCATAGTTGCGGAAGTGATGGTTCTGCCCCGCCATCGGCCCGAGGCCGGCCATCTGCCAGAACGTCCACTGGATCGCATCGTAGCGGCCATAGAGATCGGCGGGCAGGAACTTGCCGGTCTTCTCGGCGAGATAGAGCAGGATCGCGCCGGACTCGAACAGCGAGATCGGCTTGCTGCCGCCCTTCGGCGCATGGTCGACGATCGCAGGAATCCGGTTGTTGGGCGCGATCTCCAGGAATTCCGACGTGAACTGCTCGCCCTTGCCGATGTTGACCGGGATGATCTTGTAGTCGAGCCCAGTCTCCTCGAGGAACATCGTGATCTTGTGGCCGTTCGGCGTGGTCCAGTAATGGAGGTCGATCATGGGCATGATCCTGCGGCTGGGAGGGGAATGCGCATCCAAGAAAGATGCGAATGCATGAATCTCGCAGAACCCCTGGCAAGTCAATCCGCTTCTTGGCGCCATGCGCGCGAATTTGATCGGCGGGTGCACCGCCGCGCGATTGAGGCGGGCTCGCCTCGGTCCTACGCTTGAGCGCTCTTTGCAGCCAGAATGTCGTCTGGGAGGATTCGATGACGAGAGATTTGCCACGACGTGATTTTCTGAAAGGTTCAGCCGCGCTCGCCGGCATCGCGGCTGCCGGCGGATTTTCCTGCGTCGAGATCGCGAGTGCAGCGCCGATCGAGGTGCCGACCGTCGACAGACTGTCGATCCGCGTGCTGGTCGACAGCAGCTACGACATGTTCTTCCGCCCGAAACAGGCAAACGGCGTATCGATCGCGCCGCCGGCACGAAGCGCCGACTTCCGCAAGTCGCTGCACAATGAATGGGGCCTGTCGCTGTGGCTGGAATCTCAGGCCGCAGACACCCGGCGCACGCTGATGCTGGACTACGGCTACACGCCCGACGTGCTCATCAACAATATGGAGCTGGTGGGCGTCGAGCCGGCGAAGCTCGACGCGCTGATCGTCAGCCACGGGCACTACGATCATTTCGGCGGCCTGATCGGCTTCCTGGATAAATATCGCGGCAAGCTTCCGGCGGACGTGAAGCTCTACGCCGGCGGCGAGGACAATTTCTGCCATCGCGTCAACGCGACGCCGACCAAGGGCCAGTTCGCCGATTTCGGCACGCTCGACCGCCGCGAGCTTGCGGCGCATAAGGTCACGACCGTCCTCTGCGAAACGCCGACCGTGATCGCCGGCCATGCGTTCACGACGGGCAAGATCACGCGCCGCAGCATCGAGCGTATCCTGCCGCAGACCTGGGTCGAGTTCGGCATGAAGGATGGGCTCGGCTGCAACACCGGCCACTATTTGCCGGCCGAGATGGACGGCAGGATCGTCCCGGACGAGCACATCCACGAGCATGCGACCTGCTTCAACGTGAAAGACAAGGGGCTGGTGGTGATCAGCTCCTGCGGCCATGTCGGCATCGTCAATTCGGTGAAGCAGGCGCAGGAGGTCTCAGGGATCCAGAAGGTGCACGCCGTCGTCGGCGGCTTCCATCTCGGACCGGCTCCGAAGGACTACCTCACCGAGGTCGTGGCCGAGATGAAGAAACTCGAGCCCGATGTCGTGGTGCCCATGCATTGCAGCGGGCTGAACTTCGTCCAGGAGGCAAGCGCGCAGATGGGCGAAAAGGTGCTCGTCACCACGACGGGCAGCCGCCTGTCCTTCGGCGCATGATCCTGCGCGCCATCAGCAGCGTCGGCATCGGCCTGTGGCTGATGCTGGCACCTGCCTGCGCGGGCGATGCGCCGGCGCGATCGGCGGCTGAGATCATGGACATCCTGATGTGGAACCGGGAGCCGGTCGGCGGGCCGTTCGAGCTCGTCGACCACACCGGCCATATCCGCACCGAGCGCGATTTCCGCGGGAAACTGATGCTGGTCTATTTCGGCTTTACTTATTGCCCCGATGTCTGCCCCACCGATCTGCAGGCGATCGGGCTTGCGATGGACCGGCTCGGCAATGATGCCGACAAGGTGCAACCCCTGTTCATCACCGTCGATCCCGAACGCGACACGCCGCAGCATCTGGCGGAATACGTGCCGCTGTTTCATCCGCGCCTGATCGGATTGACCGGAAGCCTTGATGCGATACGCAAGGCAGCGGACGCCTACAAGGTCTACAGCGCCAAGGTGCCGCTTGGGAAAGACAACTACACTGTCGACCACACCGCGTTCATCTATCTGATGGATCGCGACGGCGGCTATCTCGGCTTCTTCCCGCCGGGCACCTCGGCCGACCGCATGATCGAGATCATCCGCCCGCACCTCGCCAGGTAGAGCGTTTGCCACTGCGCTGTCGTGCGGCACCAAGCCAGCTCAGCCAGCGCGGCCGTGCTCGCGCAGGAATCGTTCGCCAGTTTCGGTGACCACGACCCGCAAACCCTCGACTGTCGGGCGGCGCATGACATAGCCGCGGTCGACGGCGTCTTCCCAGATCGTCAGCCGTGGACACGAGGTGCGCCAGGTCTCGATCACCTCGGCATAAGGCCGCGGCTCACGCGCGATCCATTCGACGAGATCGAGCACCAACGCATCCGTCGCCTCCGCCATCGGACTTAATCCGTCAATGCGCCATCGCGCTGTTACGCGCGACGAGCAGCCAGCCGCCATAGAGGATGTAGTAGCTTGCAACCGTCGTGATCAGCCGGTTCGCCCAGGTGCGAAATTGCGCGTCGCTCATCGCTTCAAGGATTCGCCGCGCCAGCGTGGTGCCGAGCATCGAGGCCGCGACAGCCACGCCCGCCAACACCGGATCGAGCGTCGCGGCCTGGTCGATGATGCCGCCGAAATAGATCAGCTTGGTGAAATGGCTCGCCACCTGGCAGGTCGCCTTGGTCGCGACCACTTCGCGGCGGCCGAAATTGCCGCCGAGGAAGAAGGTGTCCATCAGCGGGCCGGAGACGCCGGTCATCAGCATCAGCCCCATGCAGACCGAGCCGTAGAACGTGCCCTGCCAGATGCTATCAGGGTTCGGCTTGATTCTCTTCGGCATCAGCCGGGCCATGAACGGCGTGATGCCGAGCAGCAGCAGCGCGATCGGCGCGTCCGGCACGTAGCGCGCCGCCGACCAGATCGCCAGCGCCACGCCGCAGCCGATCAGGTAGACCGCGACCGGCCGCCAGCGGATATGCGCCCGCCACAGCAAGGCGCGCCAACCGTTACTGGCCATCTGCGTGATCGCATGCAGCACCATCGCCGAGGGCAGCGGCAGGATGGTGAGCAGCACGCCGATCAGGATCAGCCCGCCGGCCATGCCGAACAGCCCCGACAGGAATGCCGTCGCGACCATCAGCACGCCAAGGGCTGCAATCACAAGCGGGCTCACGAAAATCTCCACTGAGGCGAACTCGGATCGATACGCGGCAAACTGTTTCCTCTCCCTCTCCCCGTTCTTACGGGGCCGAGACGAGCAGAGCTCGCTCTGAGAGGGTTGGCGTGAGGGGCTGTCTCGGCAAAGACGGTAAGAGACGGATTCGCGGAGACTCCCCCTCACCCGGATCGCATCTGCGATGCGATCCGACCTCTCCCCGCAAGCGGGGCGAGGTGGAGCGAGCCGCACCGACTCAACCTCAGATCTTATCTTCATTGTTGTGCCCCGCTTGGACACGCGGTGCAAACTGAGTTATCTCCTCCTGGCATCAGTTTTCCTGAGGGTAACAGGCTTGCGGCGGCTGCTCTTTCTCAACGGCATCAAGGCATTCGAGGCTGCGGCGCGCACCGGCAGCTTTGCCGCCGCGGGCGCCGAACTCAACGTCACGGCCGCCGCGATCAGCCGGATGGTGCATCTGTTGGAGGAACGGCTCGGGGTGGCGCTGTTCGAGCGCAAGGCAAACCGCCTCGTCACCACGACGGCCGGCCGCTTCTACCAGAGCGGATTGACGCCGATCTTCGATGCGCTGGCGAGCCTGACGGCGCAGGTCACCGCGCCCGCGAGCGTCCGTGTCCTGACTATCGGCGTCGGGCCGACGTTTGCGATGAAATGGCTGATCCCGCGGCTTGCCGATTTCCAGAAGGAAGAGCCCGAGATCGAGGTCCGCATCACCACCGGGGGCGCCGCGGCGCCGGAGCCGTTCAGCGACGACTGGAGCTGCGGCATCAAGCTCGGGGACGGCGACTGGCCTGGGCTGGTGGCCGAGCCGCTGTTCGCCGCCGATCTCCTCCCGGTGTGCGCGCCGCGGCTGGCGAGCCAGCTCAAGCGCGCGAGCGACCTGAAGGGGAGAAGCCTGCTCCGTGTCGCGCACTCGCCGGACGATTGGCCGAAATGGCTGAAGGCCGCCGGGGTCGCGCGGATCACGGCGCGCGGGCCCGAATTCGAGTTCTACGGCCAGGCGCTGCAGGCGACCGTCGACGGCCTCGGGGTGGCAATGGGAATCCGGCCCTATATCGACGACGACCTCGCTGCGGGACGGCTGGTGGCCCCGTTCGAGCTGAGCGTGCCGAAGGGCATGCGCTGGTACCTCGTCTATCACGGCTTCCGCACCGGTCAGCGCGACTTTGCCGCCTTCCGCCGCTGGATCATCCGCGCCGCGGCCGAGCCCGCCACGCGGGCCAAGGGGCAGCGATCCCTCGTGAGGGACGAGACGGGCAGGTAGTGATCACATTGTCGCAGCCCTGACGGCTGGACAGCGCGACCAAGACTGGCAATAATAAACAATTATTGGTTGCATTTATATTTGACGACCCCCTGGTCGCGTTGATGGAAAACGCCATGTCCAAGGTCAGAGTTCTCCTGGTCGCTCTCACACCGAAGATGATTGCGAACGAGTTGTTGCATGGCATTCACCAACCGCGCCGAGCTTTTCCCGAGTCTGCACATCAACGGAGCGATACATTTGCGCGCCTTACCGGAGGGAGTGAGCTCGTCACGCGACTTCCGCACCGGTCCGCGCGCCTGTAACGAAAGATTCTTGCGCAGTGTGATCCAGTTCACAAAGTTCGCCGCCCAGGGCGTGCTTTGGTCCCCCGCGGGAAAAACCTGGGATCGCAGGCATGATTTACGGAGCCTTTGAGATCAACTCATTCGAGGCAGGGAAGGGGCTATGGCACGCCAGGATTCAACGAGCCGATCGCGAGCCGGTCGTCATCGATGGCATCTCGTTTCCGACACTCGAGCTCGGCTTTGCGTGGTCCGATCGGGATGCGGCGATCGCCCACGCGAAAGCGCAGATCGACCGCTACGGCCGGCGCTATGGGGTGATCTCAACCGAATCGTCGCCGACTTCGCGATAATCGGCACCGCCGTGGTCGCGCCGCGCTGCGAAGCCGAGCCGGCGCCGTCACCTCCGCCCGCGCGGCCGTTCCTGAACAATTGCCCGGAATGCAAGGCCGAGCTCGCCCTGCTCCGCGTCATTCCCGGTAGGGCCGAATACTGGGCAATGCGCTGCACCGGCTGCGGCGGGATTCATCTCAACATCGTCGAGAAGACGTCGCCCGCCTGCTGAGCCGTTGGTGTCGCCGCGAGTCCACCTCGCCCCGCCCTTGCGGGGAGAGGTCGGCGCACAGCGCCGGGTGAGGGGCGCCTCCGCGAATGCGGTGACCGACAACGCGCGTTGACGCGGTCACACAACATGGGTCTGTACAAGCGGAGACAGCCCTCACCCGGATTTGTCGCTACGCTCCAAATCCGGCCTCTCCCGCAAGCGGGAGAGGCGAAGAGGCAACCGCCGCGCTGAAAAATCCCGAGCAGTTCCGCGGCTGCTGACACCTGCTGACAGAGCCACCGCGCACCCGCATTCGCCCTTTCATGGCGGCGGTTTCAGTCCCATATTCGCCCTATGGCGAAGAAACCTGATACCCCCAAAAAGCCCGGCAAATCCCCCAAGTCAAAAGCGCATCGGCCCGACGTTCTCCCGATCGCGCCGGCGCTCGCCGAACTCTTGAACCCCGCCATCAACCGCGGCGAAAGCGGCATCGGCTCGTCCACGGGCCTGCAGCCGCCGCCGGACAATTCACGCGACCGCCGCGCCGGCGGCGAGGCCGCAGCGCACCGCGCGCGCGCCTCGACGCCGAAGGAATTTCCGAGCGATCGCCTCGCTCCGGCGGACCAGCATGGAGGCGGCGGCTTCGACGAGGCGCCCCAGGCCAACTACGGCACCGCGGCGACGGTGCCCACGCTCGATCCGGAGCTGGCGCGACAGCTCGGCCTGCCCACCGCTGAGGACGATGAGGAGGCGCTGGCCCGCCCGCCGCGCAACAAGATGGAGGCGCTCGGGGTCAAGGCGACCGCCGAGGCGCTCGAGAACCTGATCCGCGACGGCCGTCCCGAGTTCCGGAAAGACGACGGCTCGATGCGGGTGTGGACCCCGCACCGTCCGCCGCGCCCGGAAAAGTCCGAGGGCGGCGTCCGCTTCGAGATTAAGTCCGACTATCAGCCGAAGGGCGACCAGCCGACCGCCATCGCGGAACTGGTCGAAGGCATCGGCCGCAACGACCGTACCCAGGTGCTGCTCGGCGTCACCGGCTCGGGCAAGACTTACACCATGGCCAAGGTGATCGAGGCGACGCAGCGCCCTGCCCTGATCCTGGCGCCGAACAAGACGCTTGCCGCGCAGCTCTATGGCGAGTTCAAGAACTTCTTCCCGGACAACGCGGTCGAATACTTCGTCTCCTACTACGACTACTACCAGCCCGAGGCCTATGTGCCGCGGACCGACACCTATATCGAGAAGGATTCCTCGATCAACGAGCAGATCGACCGCATGCGTCACGCCGCGACGCGCGCTCTGCTCGAGCGCGACGACGTCATCATCGTCGCCTCGGTCTCCTGCATCTACGGTATCGGCTCGGTCGAAACCTATACCGCGATGACGTTCGCGCTGAAGAAGGGCGAGCGCATCGACCAGCGCCAATTGATCGCCGACCTCGTCGCGCTGCAGTACAAGCGCACCTCGGCCGATTTCACCCGCGGCACCTTCCGCGTCCGCGGCGACGTCATCGACATCTTCCCGGCGCACTATGAGGACCGCGCCTGGCGCGTGAACCTGTTCGGCGATGTCGTCGAGAATATCGAGGAGTTCGATCCGCTCACCGGCCACAAGCAGGACGAGCTCGAATTCATCAAGATCTACGCCAACTCGCACTATGTGACGCCGCGCCCGACGCTGGTGCAGGCGATCAAGTCGATCAAGATGGAGCTGAAGCAGCGGCTCGACCAGCTCAACGACCAGGGGAGGCTGCTGGAAGCGCAGCGGCTTGAGCAGCGCACCACCTTCGATCTCGAGATGATGGAAGCGACCGGGAGCTGCGCCGGCATCGAGAACTATTCGCGCTATCTCACCGGACGCCGTCCCGGCGAGCCGCCGCCGACGCTGTTCGAATATGTGCCCGACAACGCGCTGGTGTTCGCCGACGAGAGCCACGTCTCGATCCCGCAGATCGGCGCCATGTTCCGCGGCGACTTCCGCCGCAAGGCAACGCTCGCCGAATACGGCTTCCGCCTGCCCTCCTGCATGGACAACCGTCCGCTGCGGTTCGAGGAGTGGGACATGATGCGGCCGCAGACGGTCGCGGTGTCGGCCACGCCCAGCGGCTGGGAGCTCAACGAGAGCGGTGGCGTGTTCGTCGAGCAGGTGATCCGCCCCACGGGCCTGATCGATCCGCCAGTCGACATCCGTCCCGCACGCACGCAAGTCGACGACCTCGTCGGCGAGGTTCGCGCAACGGCAGCGGCGGGCTATCGCTCGCTGATCACCGTGCTGACCAAGCGCATGGCGGAGGACCTCACCGAATATCTGCATGAGCAGGGCATACGCGTGCGCTACATGCATTCGGACATCGACACCATCGAGCGCATCGAGATCATCCGCGACCTCCGCCTCGGCGCGTTCGACGCGCTTGTCGGCATCAACCTGCTCCGCGAGGGTCTCGACATTCCCGAATGCGCGCTGGTCGCGATCCTCGATGCCGACAAGGAAGGCTTCCTGCGCAGCGAGACCTCGCTGATCCAGACCATCGGCCGCGCCGCGCGCAACGTCGACGGCAAGGTGATCCTCTATGCCGACAGCATGACCGGCTCGATGGAGCGCGCGATTGCGGAGACCAACCGCCGCCGCGAAAAGCAGATGGAATACAACGCCGCCAACGGCATTACGCCGGCGAGCGTGAAGAAGTCGATCGGCGACATCCTCAACTCCGTCTACGAGCGCGACCATGTGCTGGTCGATATCCGCGACGGCAGCGTCACCGAGGACGTGATCTCGATTGGCCACAATTTCGAGGCGGTGCTCGCCGATCTCGAGACAAGGATGCGCGAAGCCGCCGCCGACCTGAACTTCGAGGAAGCCGCGCGCCTGCGCGACGAGGTCAAGCGCCTGCGCGCCACCGAAATGGCCGTCGTCGACGATCCCACCGTCAAGCAGCGCACCGTGCAAGGCAAGGCCGGCGCCTACGCCGGCACCAGGAAATACGGCGACGCCGCCAATTTGCCGGTCAGCGCAATGAAGAAGAAAAGCGTGTCGTCGGCCATCAAGGCCGGCGGCAGCTCCGGATCAAAAGTCCACAAGCCCCATCTCGACGAAATGCACGGCCCGGAGTCCCTGCCCTTCCGCCCGAATCCTGGTGCGAAGCCAGCAAAGCCGTTCGGCAGTACCAGCCGGATCATCCAACCGACGGACTCGCGGCAGTCAGGGCCGGAGTTCGGACCGTCGCCACGGTCGAGCGGCGGGCTGCCGGGGCGACGGGGTGGATGGAAGAAGCGGTGAGCCGTGCCCATTTCCGCACCCGCCGCACTGGGTGTGGTACGGCGATTTCGCGGTGACGCCGCCGCGGATCGAGGAGATACGTATGGCGCGGTGGCTGCACTCAGGGCGCTGGCAATTCGTGCGGGTTTGAGTACGCTGGGCTGACGAAACTTGGCTTCGAAGAATCCCAATCCGCGTATAGTAGCGGCTCACAAAACGCCCGCAAATGGACCGAAGCCTGGGTCAGCGCATGGGCATATTGCCCCCACTGCGGCAGCGCGAAGATGTCGCAATTTCCAAACAACAGCCCACTTGCCGATTTCCTTTGCCAATCGTGCAACGAGGAATTCGAGCTCAAGAGCCAGAAAGGCAAGTTCGGGGAGAAAGTGGCGGATGGCGCCTACAAGACGAAATGCGAGCGTCTGGCAGCAAGCAACAACCCTAACCTCCTGCTGATGAACTACGACTTGAAGTCGCTCGCGGTCGTCAATCTCCTCATCGTGCCAAAGCATTTCTTTGTCCGCGACATCATCGAGGAGCGAAAGCCGTTGGCGGCTACCGCGCGGCGCGCTGGCTGGATCGGATCGAACATCTTGCTTGGGCGCGTCCCAGAGTCCGGCAAAATCCATATCGTGCAGAATGGCGTCATCCGCGATAAAGAACTGGTCCTTCAGGAATGGCAGAAGACGCTATTCCTGAGAAACGAATCGCTGGAAGCGCGGGGCTGGCTGCTTGATGTTATGAAATGTGTCGAGTCCCTCGGCAAACGTGAATTCACGCTCGATGAGGTCTACGCTTTTGACCGACATCTCGGCGACCTCTATCCCGGAAACCAGAACGTCAGACCGAAGATACGCCAACAGCTTCAATACCTGCGTGATCGTGGATTTATCGAATTCGTCTCCCGCGGCAACTACCGCCTGACGTCGTGAAGGTTCTCCATGGCCTGGTTCCTTAACTTCTACCGATGCGACCGTTGCAGCAGAAGATGGAGCGACGAATGGTCGTGCACATGCGACAACGAGTGTCCACACTGCGGCGCGCGAGATATGTCGCCTCTTAAAAGCGAGGACCTGACCGAATTGGTCGAGCAGGAAGGCAACGAATTCGTTGTGCTTCGCTCTCCGGATACGGCGGAACACGATCCCGACTATCGCGAACTCGGTCGGTTTCCAACGCGGGCGAAAGCTGAGGAATTCCTGGCTTCGGTCGAATCCACGTGATCCATCATTCCGGAAGCCGCGCAAGCGGCTGTCCGGAACGACGAGAGAGATCACCGCCAATCGGCGGCTACTCTCTGAAAGTAATAGCTTCGGTTTGCGCCGTCATACGCACCGGACTTCATGCAGCAGGCTTTGAAATCTGCGTCCGGAGCCGCAAGGGCAGAGATCGTTGCGGCCAAGCTTTTCGACCAGCTCGACGTCGCTGTGGATGACGCGCTGCCCGCGTTTGACATGGGTTTCCGAGGGGAATGAATTCCGCCGCTTACGCGTGACGCTGAAAGCTGGGGAGGTTTTCGAGATCGCGATCTTTGCGCATGACGCCCTCCATTGGTTTGAAGTCGCGGCCTGTTGCCGCGGCCGGTGGTTAGCATAGTGCTCATCATTCCGAAAGCCGCATTAGCGGCTATCCGGAATCCATGCATCCGCTGGCGCGCGCTGTGAACTGCTTCGCTGCGCACGCAAGGGCAATCTGCATCGAGTAGGCGCGACAAAGTAACTCGACGGGCAAATCACCTAAAGTCTGTCCAGCCCTCGTGGAAAAAACATTCCGCTTTCGCCGTCGGGCAAATCAGTGATTTAACTCCGCGCGTCTCACCCGAGAGAGGGGCGGCTCGCGATCGTCACGAACGTTGCGGTGAGATGCGGTGGACGAGGGTGTCACGACTGACGAGCGTGGCACTCGCGGACGGCGAAGTCGTGTGGTCCTGGCGCCCCGACGCTGGCGCTAAGTTTTTTGCGCGGACTTTTTTCGCGTGAGAGGCGACGGTGGCAAGAAAGCCCGGTCACCGGGGAGAGCGCGAAGGAAACCGTTAAAACCACTGCGCAGGGAAAGCCGGAATGCTTCGGTTGAACCTGTGGTCCTACCCCCGTGCTTTTTGTTGCACGGGACCCATGGGTGCAACCAGCACCCGGCTTTCCCTGCGCCCTCTGATTCGAGGAGGGTGGAAAGTGAAGCAAAGCTCGGGCAATCCATGCCGCGAGAACGCGGACTCACATCCTCTCCTCACACTCCACCGTCATGCCCGCGCAGGCGGGCATCCAGTACCCCGCGGCGTCTCGGCTCAAGTACGACCGCCTCTGGAATACTGGATCGTCCGGTCAAGCCGGCCGATGACAGCGGAGAGCTGTTTGACAATTGAATCAGAGCCTCTCCCCCGTCGTCCTGGCGAAGGCCAGGACCCATAACCACAGGCCGTTGTCGTGTGCTCCGCCGCAACCGCTTGCTCCCGCCACAACACCTCCCTGTGGTTATGGGTCCCGTCTTTCGACAGGACGACAGCGGAGTGAGACGTGAGAGCGCCGAGCAACTCGGCGAGCGGGCGAGTGACAAACGACGGAACAACGTTCTCCATCAATTCCCCGTCAGGTTGAACCTCGCCGGCGCTTGCGTGACCAACTACTCGGCATGCTGCGGACAACGGGGCTGACAAGACATCATGAAAATCACGTTGCTGGCGCTGTTGGGTCTGGCATTCGGGGCGCTCAGCGGCGCCGCGCTCGGCATCAGTGCCGGGCTTGCCTGGATCGGAATCTTCAGAACCTCGAATTTTGAAGGCGATGGCGGCGCGCTGGTGTTCTTCACCTTCATGCCGCTGGGCGCTGTGATCGGCGGCATTGGCGGCGCGCTGCTGTTCGCCGTGCTCGCGATCCGCGACGCCGAGGTCGCAATCGAGCACGAGCATGTCGCCCGTCGCGACCGCTGACGCGCCGCGGACGGCGGTTTCAGGCAAAATCCCGCAAAAAAGTCTGCATTTGTGCAATGCAAAAATAACAATTGCGTTCTGGCACGGTCGCTCTATTTGAGACGGTGAAATTTGAGGTGCAGCAATCTGGCGCGGCGTCGGTGCGGACGCCCTTTTGCCGTTGCTGATTTGCAATCCAGATTCGGGAAGACGATGAATGACAGAGCATAGTCTCTGGCGTTTTTCGCGCGCGTTTCACCGCGCGATCAACGAACGCCAATTCGCGGATATTGCCGCCCTGCTCGACGAGGACGTCGAATGGGCGATCTATGGACCGATCGATCTATTTTCTTTCTTCGGTGCGCGCCACGGCAAGCCCGCCGCGCTCGAGGTGATCAGGCAGATCGGCGAGAACTTCCGCGTCCGCCGCTTCGAGCGCGAGTCCATCATGCTTGGAGTCGATTCCGCGGCATCGATGATGCGCTATTCGCTGACTGCGCAGGATTCGAACAAGCCGATCGCGGTGCGAATCGCGCATTTCGCGCAGTTCCGTGGCGGCCTGCTGACCCGCTTGCGCGTGCTGGTCGACAGCTTCGACCTGGTCGAGCAGACCGTCGGCTATCCGATCCACCTGCCGCGGATCGCAGCGGCGCAATAGCAAAGCGTTTTCGAGCGAAGTGGACACCGGTTCGCGTGAAGAAAACGCGCCAGAACAAGCATCATCACTCCAGTTTCGTCGTACCCGGGCGCTCTCGGGTATCCAAATGCCTTCCTTCGCCAGCCCCGGGAAGGCGTGGATGGCCGGGACATCAGCTGACACCTTCACGCTCTTGTGCCCGGCCACGACGATCCGATCCGTGCTACATGCTGTCGCGCCGACAACAACGTCGTCGTCATAAATTTGCGCTACGCTATACGTACTACTCTGCCTGGAATGCGGGCTGCGGGAATGACTTCCAAACAACGATCTGGCTGGGCGTGGTTGCCGATGCTGGCCGCGGGCCTTGGCATCGCGATGGTGCTGCCGGCGATGGCGCAGACGTCGCCGCAAATTTCCCCTTGGAGCGGTATCCACGATGAGACGCCGGCCGCCGAGGAGGCTGCGTCCGAGCCCGAGGCAAATAACGCCGGCGTGATGAAGGACGTCGACGTGGACAAGCTCGACTGGAGCCTGCTCGGCGCCGACGCCTCGCCTTCCGACACCGTGTTGACGCCGAAGAAGGCCACCGCGCCGAAGAAGGCGGATGGCAGTGATGCCGCATGGTCGTCGAACAACAACGCGAACGGCACGTCCGCGGTCTCGGTCAAGCAATCGATCTCGCCATTCTGGGACACGCGGATCGGCGCCGACATGACGGTCGCGCGCCAGGGCACGCTGACCAATTCCGAGTTGCTGTCGGAACGGCTCGCCAATGGCGGCAGCCTGCCGCAATCCTCCGGCACCGCCTGGGCCGCGATCACCGCGCCGGGCGTTGCCTCGATCTGGGACAAGACCTCGGTCGAGGCCCGAGTCGATCCCGGCAGCGACCAGACCCGGTTCGGGACCTCAATCAGCAAATCGGTGCCGCTCGCCGACCAGTATTCGCTGACGCTGCAGAACGGCTACAACCTGATCCAGCAGGGCGTGGTGCCGGTACCCGGCATCGTCAGCCATCCCTCGCGGAGCTATGAGGCCGATCAATCGGCCAGGCTGAGCATCAACAGCAGTGGAACCAGCTTCATCGCCGGCCAGACGCTCGCGACCGGCGACGACAAATGGCTGCACCGGATCGGCGCGGAGCAGAAGCTGTTCGACGGCGTCACCATCTCCGGCTCGATCGGCGAAAGCGCCCAGGGCCCGGTTAACAAGAGCCTAACGGCCGGGTTCAAGCGGAGCTGGTGAGGCCGGCGGCGGTCGCAATCCCTTAAGGAATGATCGAACCATTGCCGCAACTTGGCCTAGATGCGGTCAAAATCGGGCGCCTATGGTTGCCCTTCACGTCGTCGTGCGGCGGGGGGACTTCCGCGCTCGCGTCATTGCGTAACAGAGGAATAGCCGATGAACGCCACCAATCGTTCCGAGCAAGTTGAAACAGAAGTAGAAGGGACGGAAGTCGACAACAACCTCGCCGCCGTCTCGGACGTCGAGGCCGGCATCCGCGAATTCGTGCGCAACGATATCGCCTATCTGCGCCGGTCGCCGCAGCCGCAGGTGAACACGGAACCACTCGAGCCCAACACCGAGGCCACCGTGAACAATGTCAACTCGCTGATCCAGCGCGTCGCCGGCACGTCGCTCGCGGAGATCGAGAAGTTGATCTCCGAGCTCGAAAGCCTGCGCGACCTCCTGCATGCCGAAGGCCAACGCGTCCAGCGCGAGATCTCGGGCTATGCCCAGCTCAGCCAGGCCGCGATGAAGTCGACCCGCATGATCGCCGACAACGTCACGCAGTGGAAACGCGCTGCCGACGGGCTGCGCAACAGCTAGTCTCGGCGATTGCTTGGGAGTTCATGACCGCCGCATCACCCATGCGGAGGATGCGGCGGTTTCTATTTGACTAAAATGATTTGAAAGATAAAAGCGCAACGCGCGCCAGAGCATGATGGGGAAACGATCATGCTCAAACCTGAAGCGTGAGATTTCTTGACTTGCGCGTGATCGTTTCGATGCGGGTCACGCCGTGACGGATGCCGCTTTGGCACGCCGTTTCTTGGGGAAAACAGCACTGATGCAAAGCGTTCGGCCCGACAACACCGATCCCATCCCGCTGCGGCAATCGCCGCACAGTGTCGGCACCATCATGCTCCGCTTCGTCGGACTATTGATCGCGGCGACCGTGGTGATGGTGTTGATCTGGAGCCGCTGACGCCGCGCGATGGCCGCTGATGGTTAGCAGAAGCTGAAGATCAGCGTCGGACGATCGCGCTGCCCTCGAGCGTGAACGCGCCGTCGGCGTAGCCCTTCACCACCATGCCGGTGGTCAGCATCACCGCAACCGTGATGGTCGCGAAAATTGCGCCCAGAACTTTCAGTCCGACACGATCTGCCATAGTCGTCCCCACGGTGCTTACCCTTGCGTCTGATATGGCCGGCAGAAAGTTCAAAATGGGTTAGCAAATAGATCGTATCCGGAATTCGTCGAATACGGTTAAAGAGCGCGGCAAGGTTCCCGTAACCACGCCGGCTGTGTTTCAGCCCGCCTTGCGGCGCGGAACGAAGGCGGTGGCGAGGAACGAGAACACGAGCTCGCCGCGCTGGTTGGTGCCGGTGTTGCGGCCCTGCAGGATGCCCCATTCGGGACGCTTCTCGGAGGCGCGCTTGGTCTCGACCACATTGGCGTAGCTGATGGTGTCCCCGGCCAGGACCGGCTTGATCCAGCGCAGTTCGCGAAAGCCGGGCGAAGGTCCCCATACCGCGACCTCGTCCCCGCGCGCGGCCATCTCCTGCGCCAGCCGCTTGCCGTCGGCGACCAGGAGCTTCATGCAGACGGAGGCGACGTGCCAGCCCGACGCTGCCAGTCCGCCGAACAGCGACTTTCGCCCTTCCTCCTCGTCGAGGTGAAAGCGCTGCGGATCGAACTGCGCCGCGAAGCGCTTGATGTCCTCGGCGGTGAAGGTGAACGAGCCGAGCTCACGCCGCGCGCCGATCTCAATGTCCTCGAAGAAGCGCATCGATGCTACCCCGTCACCGCTTCCGCGCGCCGACCGATGATGATCGGCGACTCCATCTCGCACAACATCACGCCGGCCGCATTGCGCACCGTGCACTTGAACGTCACGATGCCGGTCGAAGGTCGGCTCTGCGAGACCCGCGCTTCCACCACCTCGACATCCAGCGTCAAATCGTCGCCCGGGCGCAATGGCGACAGCCAGCGCATCTCGTTGACGCCGGGTGAGCCGAACGAGGCCGTGCGGCAGATGAAGCCATCGGCCAGCATCCGCATCGTGAGCGAGCCGAGATGCCAGCCCGAGCCGGACAGGCCCTTGAGCATCGATCGTTTCGCCGCCTCTTCGTCGAGATGCATCGGCTGTGGATCGAACTCGGCGGCAAAGGCCAGTATCTCCTCGCGCGTGACGTGGCGCGGCCCGAAGGTGCCGAAATGGCCGATGTTGAAGTCTTCGAAAGTGAGCGTGGTCATGTTGGGGATTTCAGGAGAGACGGGCCTGATTGTGGCCGTTATTTACGGCAATCTCAACCCGCCCGCCCGCATGGCTTGCTTTCAAGGGGGACCACCATAGCGGGGGAGCATCGTCCTTGCGTACCGCTCCCCGACTTGCCCGGACTGAGGTTCGGAGCTAGCCCTGCTTGCGCGCGACTCAAGATCGATTGGCCGGGAGAATCCACCGATGTTCGATTTTCAAGACCTGTTTCAGTGGGACCGCTTCATCACCCCCACGATCATCAAGACGTTCTACTGGCTGGTCATCGGCGTGATCGTGCTGTTCGGCATTTACGGAATCCTCTGGAGCCTGGCCGCAATGGCGATCAGCCCGTTCGGCGGCTTCATCCTACTGCTCGCCTCGCTCACCAGCATCGTGGTCGGCATCGTGCTCTCGCGCATCGTCGCCGAATTCATCCTGATCGTGTTCCGCATCAACGAGCATCTTGGCGCGATCCGCGATCAGGGCCAGGGCGGAATGCGGTGATCAGGTATTGAACCTGAAATGCATCACGTCGCCGTCGGCGACGACGTAGTCCTTGCCTTCCAGGCGCAGCTTGCCGGCGTCGCGGGCGCCGGCTTCGCCGCCGAGCGCGACGTAGTCGTCATAGGCGATGGTCTCGGCGCGGATAAAGCCCTTCTCGAAATCGGTATGGATCACGCCGGCCGCCTGCGGCGCCTTAGTGCCGCGGTCGATGGTCCAGGCGCGCGCTTCCTTCGGACCCACCGTGAAATAGGTGATGAGATGGAGCAACTCGTAGCCGGCGCGGATCAGGCGGTCCAGGCCGGCTTCCTCGAGCCCGAGCGTGTCCAGGAATTCCGTGCGCTCCTCGCGTGACAGCGTCGCGATCTCGGATTCGATCTTGGCGGAGATCACGACGGCGACCGCGCCCTCCTGCTTCGCGTGCGCGAACACCTGCTTTGAGAAGCTGTTGCCATCCTTGGCCGAGCTCTCCTCGACATTGCAGACATAGAGCACCGGCTTGGAACTCAGAAGCCCGAGCATGCGGAAGGCGCGCTCCTCTTCCACCTTGCGCTCGAGCGCACGCGCGGGCCTGCCCTCACGGAGCAGCACCAGCGTACGGTTGACGAGGTCGAGCTGTTCCTTGGCGTCCTTGTCGTTGCCCTTGGCCTTCTTAGTGAGATTATCGACGCGCTTCTCGAGGCTGTCGAGATCGGCGAGCATCAATTCGGTTTCGATGGTCTCGATATCGGCCAGCGGTGCGATCTTGCCTTCGACATGCGTGATGTCGGAATCCTCGAAGCAGCGCACCACATGCGCGATCGCATCGACCTCACGGATGTTGGCGAGGAACTGGTTGCCGAGCCCTTCCCCCTTGGAAGCGCCGCGGACGAGACCGGCGATGTCGACAAAGGTCAGCCGGGTCGGAATGATCTGCGCCGACTTTGCCACGGCCGCGAGCTTGTCGAGCCGCGGATCGGGGACGGCGACCTCGCCGACATTCGGCTCGATGGTGCAGAACGGATAGTTGGCCGCCTGTGCAGCGGCCGTCTCCGTCAGCGCATTGAACAGCGTCGACTTGCCGACATTGGGCAGCCCGACGATCCCGCATTTGAATCCCATTTCGTCCTCTGTGTCCGTATTCGTCATGCCCGGGCTTGTCCCGGGCATCCACGGCCTTTCTTGCAGCCTCAAGACGTGGATGGCCGGGACGAGCCCGGCCATGACAGGAGAAACCTCAGGCGGGCTTCTCTCCGTTCTCGTCCTTCGCGAAAAACCCCTTTGCCTGCATCGTCAGATGCACCTTGTTCTGGAACGACGAGTCCTGTCCCGCCGCCAGCAGGCCGGCATTGTCGGCGACCGCCTCGCAGAGCGCATCGACCCACGGCCAGTCACTCTTGGCGAAATCCGACAGCACGTGACTGTGCACGAGTTCCTTGATCCCGGGATGACCGATCCCGAGCCGGACCCGGCGATAGTCGTTGCCGATATGCGCGGAGATCGAGCGCAAGCCGTTGTGCCCGGCGATGCCGCCGCCGACCTTGACGCGCACCTTCGCCGCCGGCAGCTCGAGCTCGTCCTGGAACACAGTGATGTCGCCCGCCGGAAGCTTGAAGAAATTCTGCGCTTCCTGCACCGCGCGCCCGGACTCGTTCATGTAGGTGGTCGGCTTCAGCAGCACCACCTTCTCGTGGCCGAGCAGGCCTTCGGATGTCTCGCCCTGAAAGCGGCGGCGCCATGGTGCGAAACCATGACGCCGCGCAATCTCTTCGACGGCCATGAAGCCGATGTTGTGCCGGTTATCAGCGTATTTCGCGCCGGGATTACCGAGACCAACAAAGAGTCGCATGACGCGGCATCCCGCGCTGGCGCGCTATCACTTCTTCTTGTCGCCACCGGCCGGTGCCTTGGCACCCGCCGCTGGAGCCGCAGCACCCGCCGCCGGAGCAGCCGCACCTGCAGCCGGAGCCGCAGCGCCTGCCGCCGGGGCCGCACCTGCCGCCGCCTTCTGCTCTTCGGCGTAGCCGGACGGCGGCACGATGGTCACCAGCGTGGCGTCCTCGCGCGACAGCGCCTTCACGCCCTTCGGCAGCTTGATGTCGGACAGATGCAGCGAATAGCTGATTTCCAGCGCGCCGACATCGGCATCGATGTACTGCGGAATGTTTTCGACCGAGCATTCGAGGTCGATCGTGTGGGTGACGATGTTGACGGTTCCACCGCGCTTCACGCCGGGCGCCGTTTCCGCGTTGATGACATGCAGCGGAACGCTGACGCGGATGGTCGCACCTTCACCGAGCCGCATGAAGTCGACATGGAGCGGGAAGTCCTTCACCGGGTCGAGGTGATAGTCGCGCGGAATCACGCGGTGCTTCTTGCCGTCGAGATCGATGTCGAACAGCGTCGTCAGGAAGCGGCCTGCGAGGATGCGCTGGCGCAGCTCGCGGTCGTCGACCGAGATGGTCAGCGGGGGCTTGTTGTCACCATAGATCACTCCGGGAACTTTCCCGGCGCGACGCTCAGCCCGGGCGGCCCCCTTGCCGCTCTTCGGACGTGCGGTCGCCTTCAATTCCTTGACGGTCGCCATCAGTCTAAGTCCTTGTTTTGCAAAAAGTTAAAGGCCGCATCGCGGCCCCGTTTCGCGTCCCGCAGCAAGCCTCCAGGGGTGCGGGGGCTGCGGACGTGGCGGGCTTTTAGCCCCAAAGGGCCGAAATGACAAGGAAAATGGCCGGCGATCTGGGAAGCGATACGCCTCCTAGCTCGTCATGGCCGGGCTTGTCCCGACCATCCACGGCCCTTCGGTCGACAGGAAGAAAGAACGTTGATGCCCGGGACCCGACTCCGCCGAGGCTTCGCCGGGCACTCTAATGTCAGTCCGGCGAAGCGATAGCGAAGACGGGCAAGCCCGGGCATGACGGTAGAGTGCGTGGGAAACGGCCCTACCCGTCCGCCTTCACGTGCTCGGCGCGATCCCGAGCTTGGCCTCCAGCGCTGCGATCCGCGCCTTCAGCGCCTCGTTTTCCTCGCGCGCCAGGCGGGCCATGTCCTTCACCGCCTCGAATTCCTCGCGCCGGACGACATCGAGGTCGCGCAGGACGCGTTCGGCCTGGTTGCGCATGACCGAGTCGACTTCGCGCTTGACGCCCTGGGCGGCGCCGGCGGCGTCGTTCATGAGGCGGCCGATCTCGTCAAAAAAACGGTTCGTGGTCTGGGTCATCTAGCTCTCCGCACTCCCTTGGGCGACCAAGACAATGGCAATCAAAGGCGCGGGGTTCAAGGCCGCAAATGACCCATGATGCCGCTCGCCTTGTCATGCTCCGTTTTCCTTGCAATCGTATTCAGCGCGCAGGAGTAGAGAATCGCGAACCGAAGAAGCGCCCATGATTGACCAGCAGATCGATATTCCGACCAAAGACGGCAAGATCACCACTTTCATCACCCATCCCGAGCGCGGCGGACCGTTTCCGGTGATCATCTTCTACATGGATGCGCCGGCGATCCGCGAGGAGCTGCGCGACATGGCGCGCCGGCTCGGGACGTCCGGTTACTATGTGATGCTGCCGAACCTCTATTACCGCGCCGGCGTCATGGAGCTCGGGCCGATCAATCCCGACCCGGAATCGCCCGAGCGCAAACGCATGTTCGAATTGATGCACTCGATCAACATCCCCATGGTGATGGAAGACACCAAGGCCCTGCTCGCCTATGCCGAGGGCGAGGCCGCCGCGAATAAGCGCCTCGTCGGCACCGTCGGCTATTGCATGAGCGGGCGCTACGCGATCAACGCAGCGACGCATTTCCCCGATCGCGTGAAAGCCGCCGCCTCGGTCTACGGCACGCATCTGGCGACCGACCAGCCCGACAGCCCGCATCTGGCAGCCGAGAAGACCAAGGCCGAGCTCTATTTCGCCTGTGCCGAGACCGACATCTACGCGCCGATGGAGATCATCGAAAAAGTGCAGGCCGGCATGAAGGGATCGAACAACGAGGTCGAGATCTATCCCGCCACCCATCACGGCTTCGCCTTCCCGAAGCGCCCGGTCTATCACCGCGACGCCGCCGAGCGGCACTGGGAGCGTCTGCTGGCGCTCTATCGCCGCAATCTTTCCGCATAGCCCGAGGCGCGATGCCCTTCCTCTTGATCGATTTCCCCGTGTTCAATCCGATCGCCATCTCGATCGGACCGATCGCGATCCGCTGGTACGCACTCGCCTACATCTGCGGCATCGTGATCGGCTGGATCTACGCGCGGCAGATGATCAAGAACAAAAAATTGTGGGGCGGCCCCGCGCCGATCACGCTGACCCAGATGGACGACTTCATCCTCTGGGTCACGCTCGGCATCATCGTCGGCGGCCGCACCGGCTATGTGCTGTTCTACAACCTGCCGTTCTTCATCCAGCATCCCGCTGAGATCTTCGAGCTTTGGAAGGGCGGCATGTCGTTCCATGGCGGCTTTCTCGGCTGCGTCGTCGCAGTGATGTGGTTTGCGCGCCGGAATCGCATCCCGATCCTATCGCTCGGCGACTTAACCACCGCGGTCGCGCCGATTGGCTTGTTCCTCGGCCGGCTCGCCAATTTCATCAACAGCGAATTGTGGGGCCGGCCCGCCGATCCGAGCCTGCCCTGGGCGATGGTGTTTCCCAACGGCGGACCGCTGCCGCGGCATCCGAGCCAGCTTTATGAAGCCGGGCTCGAGGGCATCCTCCTGTTCACGATCCTGGCGGTGATGATCCGGATGGGTGCGTTGAAGCGGCCCGGCCTCGTGCTCGGCAGCTTCATTTTGATCTACGGCATCGCCCGCATCATCGGCGAACACTTCCGCGAGCCCGACCCGCAGCTCGGATTCCTGTGGGGCGGTCCAACCATGGGAATGCTGTTGTCGGTGCCGATGGTTATTGTCGGCAGTATCATGGTTGTGATGGCTTGGCGCCGCAGGGCGCCACAGCCGGTGCCGAATTCGATTTAAGGCTGGATGTGACCGAAGTTTCGCCGCTGCTGTCCGAGATCAAGAAACTGATCAAATCATCCGGCCCGATGCCGGTCTGGCGCTACATGGAACTATGCCTGATGCATCCCCAGCACGGCTATTACGTGTCGCGCGATCCGCTGGGCCGTGAGGGCGATTTCACCACCGCGCCCGAAGTCAGCCAGATGTTCGGCGAGCTGCTGGGCCTGTGGTCAGCGTCGATCTGGCGCGCGATCGGCTCGCCTGACTCGCTGCGGCTCATCGAGATCGGCCCCGGCCGCGGCACCATGATGGCGGACGCGTTGCGGGCGCTGCGGGTGCTGCCGCCGCTCTATCAGTCGCTCAGCGTCCATCTGGTCGAGATCAATCCGGTGCTGCGCGAGAGGCAGCGCGCAACCTTGGGCAATGTCCGCGACATCACCTGGCACGAGAGCATCGACGACGTGCCCGAGGGTCCGGCGGTGATCCTCACCAACGAATATTTCGACGTGCTGCCGATCCACCAGGTGGTGCGGCACGAGAACGGCTGGCACGAACGCGTGATCGAGCTCGACAGCAATGGCAAGCTCGCATTCGGCACCGCGCCGGAGCCGATGCCGCGCTTCGACGTGCTGCTGCCGCCGCTGGTGCGCGCGGCTCCCTTAGGTGCCGTGTTCGAATGGCGGCCCGATACCGAGATCATGAAGCTCGCCCGCCGCGTGCGCGACCAGGACGGCGCGGCGCTGATCATCGATTATGGCCACATGCGCAGCGACGCCGGCGACACCTTCCAGGCCATCGCCCGCCACAGCTTTTCCGATCCGCTGAAGAATCCGGGCCAGGCCGACGTCACTGCCCATGTCGACTTCCAGGCGCTGGCACGCGCCGCCGAAGACGTCGGCGCACGCGTCCACGGCCCGGTGACGCAAGGTGAATTCCTGAAGCGCCTCGGCATCGAGGCGCGCGCCGCGGGATTGATGGCAAAGGCCACGCCCGAGATCGGCGCCGAGATCGCCGGCGCACTGAAACGATTGACCGACAGCGGCCGCGGCGGCATGGGGTCGATGTTCAAGGCAATGGCGATCTCCCACCCGGAGCTCACCTCGATCGCGGGCCTGAGCGATCACCCAAACGACGCGGAACGTTCATGACCCTGGCCTCCCCGCTGCTCTCAGCCATTCCCGGCCTGCGCCACGCCTTTTTCTCGCGCGAAGGCGGCGTGTCCGAGGGCATCTATGCCGGCCTCAATGGCGGCATCGGCTCCAATGACGCTGCCGATAATGTCACGGAAAACCGCCGGCGCATGGCGGAGCGCTTGGGGGTCGGGCCCGACCGCCTGCTGACGCTCTATCAGGTGCATTCCCCCGACGTCGTGGTCGCCACCACACCGTGGGCGAGCGATGCGCGGCCGAAAGCCGACGCCATTGTCACCCGCACGGAGAACCTTGCGATCGGCGTCACCGCGGCCGATTGCGGCCCGATCCTGTTTGTCGATCCCAATGCGCGCGTGATCGGCGCGGCGCATGCCGGCTGGAAAGGCGCGCTGACCGGCGTGCTGGAATCGACCGTCGAGGCGATGGAGAAGCTCGGCGCCGACCGCAGCGGCATCGTCACCGCGATCGGGCCTTTGATCCGCCAGCACTCCTATGAAGTGGGGCCTGAATTCGTGGCGCGTTTTCTGGAGGCCGATGCGGACAACGCACTGTTCTTCCTGCCCGGTGAACGCGAAGGGCACGCGATGTTCGACCTCGGCGGCTACATCCGGATGCGGCTGGAGAACGCCGGTATCCTGATGATCGACGACATCGGGATCGATACCTATTCCGACGAACGCTTTTATAGTTACCGACGCTCGGTGCATCGGAAAGAGGGCGATTATGGCCGGCACGTTCACGGCATCGCCCTGGAGAAATAACCGCTTCCAGGGGAAGTGCTTAAACTTCAAAGAAAATTTCGATCGCCGCCCGGAATCTATCGAACCGGCGCCGTGGCCTCACTGCCCTAGACCTTAACGTATTTTAACGATATCGGGGTGATGATGAGCGACACCATCGTCACCCTTTCCCGAATTGCGCGCGCCGCGGTGGCCGCAACGTTGCTGATGGCAGCCTGTGCGCTCGGCGGCTGCGCCAATGGTGGCGCGGCGAGCAACGCCTATGCCATGGCCGGAAACAGCGCCAGTGGACCGACAATCGCATTCGAATCGATCGACGGCCCGCCGCCGCAGGTGTTCGACCGCATGGTGGGTGTGCTCGACAGCGAAGCCAAACTCCGCGACATCGCAATCGTCTCGCGCGAGGGCGCGGCCGCCTACCGCGTGCGCGGCTATCTCTCGGCGCAGGTCGTGCGCGGCAAGACCGTCATCGCCTGGGTCTGGGACGTCTATGACGCCAACCAGCAGCGCGCCCTGCGCCTCTCCGGCGAAGAACCAGCCGGCAAGACCGGCCGTGACGCCTGGGCGGCCGCCGACGACCTGGTCCTGCGCAAGATCGCGCAAGCGGGCCTGAGCGGCCTCGGCAACATGATCAATGGCGGCCCGACTGGTGCGCCTGCGCCGGCCTCCACGCCCAGCCGGCAGGGCCCCGCGGTCGCGAGCGCGCCTGAACCGGAAGAATCCGGCGTCGTCGCGCTCGGCTACAGCGCTAACTAAACGTTCGGGATAGTCAAAAACCTGTCATTTTTTCGCCGGGATAACGGGTGTGACGGGTTGCCGCTGCCTGCCTCGCCTGATATCTCGTCGCGCATCGAAACCCGCCGGTTCTGTAGGTACTTGAGATGTTGGACATGGTATCGAGCAAACCTCGGGGAGAACCGTCCATGTCGGCCAAGAACGGCGCGATCAAGCTGGTAGCTGGCAATTCCAATCCCGTGCTGGCGCAAGAGATCGCCGAAGGGCTCGGGATATCCTTGACCAAAGCGGTGGTCCGGCGCTTCGCCGATATGGAGATCTTCGTCGAGATCCAGGAAAACGTCCGCGGCTCCGACGTCTTCATCCTGCAGTCGACGTCGTTTCCGGCCAACGACCACCTGATGGAACTTCTGATCATCACCGACGCGCTGCGCCGGGCTTCCGCCCGCCGCATCACGGCGGTCGTGCCCTATTTCGGCTATGCGCGGCAGGATCGCAAATCGGGCTCGCGCACCCCGATCTCGGCGAAGCTGGTCGCCAACCTGATCACCCATGCCGGCGCCGACCGCGTCATGACACTCGACCTGCATGCCATGCAGATCCAGGGCTTCTTCGATATCCCGACCGACAATCTCTTCGCCTCGCCGGTGATGGTGCGCGACATCCGCGAACGCTTCGCGCTGAGCAACGTGATGGTGGTGTCGCCGGATGTCGGCGGCGTGGTCCGCGCGCGCGGTCTCGCCAAGCGCATCAACACGCCACTAGCCATCATCGACAAGCGCCGTGAGCGACCGGGCGAATCCGAAGTGATGAACGTGATCGGCGATGTCGCCGGCTACACCTGCATCCTCGTCGACGACATCGTGGATTCCGGCGGCACGCTGGTGAATGCGGCCGATGCCCTGATCGCCAACGGCGCCAAGGAAGTGTTCGCCTATATCACCCACGGCGTCTTGTCCGGCGGCGCTGCGGCCCGCATCGCCTCGTCCAAGCTGAAAGAGCTCGTTATCACCGACTCGATCCTGCCGACCGAGGCCGTGAGAAACTCCGCCAACATCCGCACCCTCTCGATCGCCGGCCTGATCTCCGAGGCCATCGCCCGCACCGCCGCCGAAGAGTCGGTGTCGAGCCTGTTCGACTGACACTGTCGTCCCGGGCTTGACCCGGGACCCATAACCACAGGCGTGTGTTGTGGCATGCGCAAGCGGTTGCGGCGGAGCACACGACAAACGCCTGTGGTTATGGGTCCCGGCCTTCGCCGGGACGACGTGATTGGTGCATCACTGCAAGATAACGGGCCGCGCGAAGCGGCCCGCGTTTTCTCTCTACCCCACGATCCCCGCGGCGACCTGGCCGCGCAGACGCTCGAGGCTGTGCAGGGTATTGGCGCAGGCTTCCGCGACCTCGACGCCCTTGATGGCGAAATGCTTGCGGAAGAAATCGAAATGCACCTCCGTCTCGTGGAACTGCTGCGGCGTCAGCACCGCCGAGAACACCGGCACCTCAGTGCGCAACTGCACGTCCATCAGCGCCTTGATCACGGTGTCGGCGACGAACTCGTGGCGATAGATGCCACCGTCGACGACAAGGCCCGCGGCAACGATCGCCGTGTAGCGGCGCGTCTTGGCCAGGATTTGCGCATGCAGCGGGATCTCGAACGAGCCCGGCACCTCGAACACGTCGATGTTCGTGACATGCCGCGCCTCCATCTCGGCGAGGAAGGCGATGCGGCATTCCTCCACGACGTCGCGGTGCCAGGACGATTGCACGAATGCAACCCGCTGCGGCTTGGCGAACCGCGGATGCGTGGGCGCCGGCGGAGGCTCTGGCGTTGCCGGCCTGGCATCCGCGGGCGACTGGACTTCCTCGGCTTCGGGAGTTTGGACTTCGGCTTCTTGCAACATCTGATTCATGGCTTTCCTCTTTCAGGACCAGAATCAGGGCACACGGAAAACGACTGTAGCCACGCGCGATGGCGAGGCTGCCGCAACCGTTCTCTTTCATCCGGACTTTGACCGTCGGCTTCGGAATTGCACCGAATCTGCTGACCCTTCCTCCTGGGAGGAGAAAGGCGCTCGCGGGCTTGGACCATCGGGCCCTTACCGCCGGTGGGGACTTTCACCCCGCCCTGAGAACATCGGCCGCCCGGAATGGACGACCTATCCCAAAACTATTGCCAAACCGAGGGACGCGGCAAGCGCCTTGGCATGGCGAATCGGCATGTTCCCCATGTGCCCGACGCGAGCCTTGACGACCTGGCGACCGCTTCGCTGAGCCGAAACGCGCGGCGCGCGCGTTAACGATTGCGACGATCGCGCAAATCCGATTCCGGTTTGTTCTCGCGTTAATAATTGTGGCGGAGATGAGCTGTGGACGAGCGCGCCTTTGGCTGTGGACGGACTCGGGGCCCGGTTGCGCGGATTCCGCAAATCACATCACTTCATCCTGGCAAGCCTCGGAGCGATCGGGAAGGCCACGGGGGCCTGCAGTCGGCAACCACGCGTTATCTGGTGCAGGCCGGCCTTCCGGATGCGTACCAAGAAAGTCAGAAGAACAAGGGTCGAGACGGCATGTCCCTCCTCGAAGGCATAATCGATTCCGAAAACCATCCGCTTGCGGTGGTCGAAGACATTGCGGCCGATAACAACTGGGCGTTCGAGCGCGCTGGCGACGAGGTCACGATCGTCTCCAAAGGCGACTGGACCGACTATCAGCTCTCCTTCACCTGGATGAGCGAGATCGAGGCTCTGCATCTGGCCTGCGCCTTCGACATGAAGATTCCGCCGGCGCGCCGCCCCGAAGCGCAGCGGGTGATCGCCGCCATCAACGAGCAATTGTGGATCGGCCATTTCGATCTGTGGACCCACACCGGCATGATCATGCATCGTCAGGCGCTGGTGCTGCCCGGCGGATTGAACGCATCGACCGCGCAATGCGAGAGCATGCTGGTCGGCGCCATCCACGCCTGCGAGCGCTACTACCCGGCATTGCAGTTCGTGGTGTGGGCCGGCAAGACCGCCCAGGAGGCGATGAACGCCGCGATGTTCGACACCGAGGGCGAGGCTTAGGCTCCCCACTCGTCATGCCCGGGCTTGACCCGGGCATCCATCCGCAAAGGATCTTTGGCTGATGGATTGCCGGGTCAAGCCCGGGCATGACGGTTCGTGCTTGTCGCGCGTTCTGCACCTCACTAGAACCGACTGTGGTTATGGGTCCCGGCCTTCGCCGGGACGACGATCATGGTGGCTCCCTTGAGTAACAGCAACGCTTTGCAAGACATCACCGGCACCATCGCGCTGGCCGGCGCAGGCAAGATGGGCGGGGCGATGCTGACCGGCTGGCTCGCCGGAGGCCTCGATGCCTCGCGCGTCGCCGTGATCGACCCGCAGCCTTCGGCCGAGATCAGTGCGCTGGCCGCCAAGGGCGTCCGTCTCAATCCCAAAGACGCGGGCAAGGTCGATACGCTGGTGGTCGCGGTCAAGCCGCAATTGTTCCGGGATGCCGGCGTCGCCCTCAAGTCGCTGGTCGCGCCATCGACGCTTGTCGTCTCGATCATGGCCGGAACCACCATCGCCTCGCTTGAAGAAGTCTGCGGCGGCGCGGCGGTGCGGGCGATGCCGAACACGCCGGCCTCGATCGGCCGCGGCATCACGGTCGCAGTCGCCGCGAACAACGTCGGTGCCGCGCAGCGCGCGATAGCGGATGCGCTGCTACGCGCGACCGGCGCGGTGGAATGGGTCGAGGACGAGGGCCTGATAGACGCCGTGACCGCGGTCTCCGGCTCCGGCCCGGCCTATGTGTTCCTGCTAGCCGAAGAGCTCGCGCGTGCCGGTGTCGAGGCCGGATTGCCGGAAGACCTCGCCACCAAGCTCGCGCGCGCGACCGTCGCAGGCTCCGGCGAATTGTTGCATCGCTCGGACTTGCCGGCGGCAACGCTGCGTCAGAACGTCACCTCGCCCGGCGGCACCACCGCCGCCGCACTGGACGTGCTGATGGCTAGTGACGGACTGCGTCCACTGATGATCCGCGCGATCGGAGCCGCAACCAAGCGCTCGAGGGAGCTGGCGAAGTAGCCAAGCTCTGCAGGGTGGGCAAAGCCAACGGGTCGCGCGAACGCGCGCCCGATGACAGGCTCCGCGTGCCCACCATTACGAGCGGAATGCTTGATGGTGGGCACGGCGCAAGTGCGCCTTTGCCCACCCTACTTTTCTTGACTACTTCTTCGCCGCGGCGGCGCGCTCAACAAAGGTCTTGCCGCCCTTCATCTTGTGGGTGAGCGGCGCCTCATTGATCTGGATCACGACGGCTTCGGCGTCGACGCCGAGATTCTTGACCAGCGCCTGGGTGATGTCGAGCATCATGCCCTTCTTCTGCTCTTCGGTGCGGCCGGCAGCCATATTCACGGTGATCTCAGGCATTCTTAGCGCTCCCTTTGTTGTCGTTCACTCGCCCGACCGTCATTGCCGGGCTTGACCCGGCAATCCATCATTTTGAAGATGGATACGCGGGTCAAGCCCGCGTATGACGAATTCACCTATCCCCACCTCACGTCATGCCGCGCCAGCACTTCGCGGACCTTCGCGACGAGGTCAGCTTCCGCGCAGGAGAACTGCGCCGGCCGGGTCTCGCGCCATTCCTGGTTCGAAGCGATCGCCGCGGCGGCCTTGGCGCCTTCGATGAGGTCCTTGATCTGCACCTCGCCACGCGCCTTTTCATCGGAGCCCTGGATGATGACGCAAGGCGAATTGCGGCGGTCGGCATATTTGAGCTGGTTGCCCATATTCTTGGGATTGCCAAGATAGAGCTCGGCGCGGATGTCGGCGCTACGCAACTGCGCGACCATCTTTTGATAATCCGCGACCCGCTCGCGATCGAACACCGTCACCACGACAGGCCCGAATTGCGGCCGCGTGTCGAGCTTGCCAAGCAGCGTCAGCGCCGCCTGCAGCCGCGACACGCCAATGGAAAATCCCGTCGCCGGCACGGGTTCGCCACGGAAGCGCGAGACGAGGCCATCGTAACGACCGCCGCCGCCGACGGAGCCAAAGCGAACAGGACGGCCTTTCTCGTCCTTCGTTTCGAGGAGCAGTTCTACTTCGTAAACGGGACCCGTGTAATATTCGAGGCCGCGCACGACGGAGGGATCGATGCGGATGCGATCCGATCCGTAGCCAGATGCCGTGACTAACTTGGCGATCTCTTCGAGTTCACTGACGCCAGCTTGGCCGATCTCACTTTTGGCCAAATAGATGTCCGCCGCTGCAATCGATTCTTTCCAATCTTCGCGTTTTTCCGTGACGCTCAGGACAACATGGGCATCCGCCGAGTTGAGGTCGGCGCCTTTCGTGAAGTCGCCCTTGCCTTCCTCACCGCCATCCCAGCGTCCGGGACCGAGCAACTTGCGCACTTCGTCGGCAGAAAACTTGTCGAGTTTGTCGATCGCGCGCAGCACCGTGAGCCGTCGGCCCGCATTGTCTTCGCCGCCGAGGCCAATTGCTTCCAGCACTCCATCAAGCACCTTGCGGTTGTTCACCTTCACCACATAGCTGCCACGCGGAACGCCCAGCGCCTCCATCGTATCCGCCGCCATCATGCACATTTCGGCATCCGCGGCCGGCGAGCCCGAGCCTACCGTATCGGCATCGAACTGCATGAACTGCCGGAAGCGGCCGGGGCCCGGCTTCTCGTTGCGGAAGACGTAGCCGGCGCGGTAGCTGCGATACGGCTTCGGCAGGTGATCGAAATTCTCGGCGACGTAGCGGGCAAGCGGCGCGGTCAGGTCGTAGCGCAGCGAGATCCACTGCTCGTCGTCGTCCTGGAACGAGAACACGCCCTCGTTGGGGCGATCCTGATCCGGCAGGAATTTTCCGAGCGCGTCGGTATATTCCATCGCCGGCGTTTCCACCGGCTCGAACCCGTAGCGCTCGAACACTTCGCGGATGGTCTCGGTCATGCGGCGCGTCGCGGCGATCGCGGTCGGGCCGCGATCTTCCAGTCCGCGCGGCAAGCGCGCCTTCAGCTTCTGCGGTTTTTTGGGTTTGTCGGCCATGGGCGCGCGTTTACCAGCGGATGGAGAATGCGGCAACCGTCACGCCGAAGCGGCGGAATAATTCCGCCGCCGGTCACAGCACCTTTCTGATCCAGTTGTGCGGATCGGCCGCGCGACCATACTGGATGTCGACCAGTTGCTTGCGCAGCCCCATGGCGACAGGGCCGGCCGCACCGCCATTGATGAGAAACTCACCCTTCGTGGAACACACCTTGCCGATCGGCGAGATGACGGCGGCCGTGCCGCAGGCGAAGGCCTCTTTCAGCTTTCCGCTGGCGGCATCCGCGCGCCACTGGTCGATCGTGTAGGTCTCCTCGCGCACGGGCGTACCGGCATCCTTCGCGAGCGCGATGATCGAATCCCTGGTGATGCCCGGCAGGATCGTGCCGAGCGGCGGCGTCAGCAGCGAACCGTCGTCGAACACGAAGAAAACGTTCATGCCGCCGAGTTCCTCGATATAGCGGCGCTCGACCGCATCGAGGAAAACCACCTGATCGCAGCCGTGCTCGATGGCCTCGGCCTGCGCCCGCAGGCTCGCGGCGTAATTGCCGCCGCACTTGACGGCACCGGTGCCGCCGATCGCAGCGCGCGTGTAGTGCTCCGACACCCAGATCGACACCGGCGCGGGTCCGCCCTTGAAATAGGAGCCGACCGGCGAGGCGATGACGGCGAAAATGTACTCCGCTGATGGCTTCACGCCGAGGAAGACCTCGCTCGCGATCATGAAGGGCCGCAGATAGAGACTACCCTCGCCGCCTGGAATCCAGGCTCGGTCGATGCGCACGAGCTGTTCAACCGCTTCGATGAACACGGGCTCGGGCAGCGGCGCCATGGCCATGCGCTCAGCCGAATTCCAGAAGCGGCGGGCATTGGCGTCGGGGCGGAACAGGTTCACCCCGCCATCGTCGCGCTTGTAGGCCTTGAGGCCTTCGAAAATCTCCTGCGCGTAATGCATGACGGCGGCGGCCGGATCGAGCGGGAAATTCGCGCGGGATTCGACGCGCGCGCCATGCCAGCCCTTCGCCTGATTGTAGCGAACGATAGCCATGTGATCGGTGAAAATCCGGCCGAAGCCCGGGTCCACGAGCCTTGCCGCGCGCTCCTTGTCGGAGGTCGCATTCGCCGCAGGCTGGATTTCGAATTTCAAACTCATACCCTTGCTTCCCGCTGTCGGAATCCGCGCGATTGCTGGCGCCGGTCTCGCCGGGCCTAACTGGCTTGGTCGGCCTGGACTTCACCGCCAGCCTTACGGCCGGTTTCCATGGCCCTCATGTCCGAAAGGACATGCTTTTGCCGGATGCTGAAGTCCAGTATGTTTTGTCGAAATGCCGCTCGACAATCACACGGTAGTCCCAATTTGCGGCCCAAGCCTCCATCACTGGTCTGCTCGTGGCCGATCTAAACTTTGCCAGGGACGAAACGATTTAAAATTTCGTCGTGACTGGCAGTTTTGTAACATTGAACCCAAGATACGTCAATATGGCTGACATAAATTTCTCAACGGCAGCAGCGCAGCCCGATTCTCCGGGAACGGACGTATCCGCCCCCGGGCCGCGGACGGGCGATTTGCGCTGGGACATCATCGAGCTCCTGTTCTTCGCCTATCGCGACTTCGTCGGCGATGCCGATCAGGAGCTGGAGGCGTTCGGCTTCGGCCGCGCCCACCACCGGGTGATGCACTTCGTCACGCGCTATCCCGGGCTCAAGGTCGCCGACCTTCTCGACGTCCTGCGCATCACCAAGCAATCGCTCGGCCGCGTGCTGAAGCAATTGCTCGACGAAGGCTACATCCTGCAGAAGACCGGCAGCAATGACCGGCGGCAGCGGCTGCTTTACGCCACCGCCAAGGGCGAAGCGCTGGTGGCCAAGCTGGCGGGACTGCAGACCGACCGCATCAACCGTGCGGTCGCCGGCCTCGATCCGGGCGGCGTCGAGACCGTACGGGCGTTCCTCCGTGCGATGATCGACCGCGACGACCCCGACAAGGTGCTGGAGACGATCTTCGGCGGCGCGGCCAAGAAGACGAGGGAGTGAACGTGACGCAGGGAGCAACCATCGCCGCGGCGACGGCACGCATGCCGATGAAACCGGCCGACGACGCGCCGCACCTGCTGCTGGTCGATGACGACCGCCGCATCCGCGATCTTCTCTCGCGCTTCCTCTGCGGCGAAGGCTACCGCGTCACGACCGCCATGAGCGCCAGCGACGCGCGTGCCAAACTGCTCGGGCTCAATTTCGACCTGCTGATCCTTGATGTGATGATGCCCGGCGAGAACGGCTTCGATCTCGCGCGCTTCATCCGCTCATCCTCGTCGGTGCCGATCATCATGCTCACCGCGCGCCACGAGGCGGAAGCCCGCATCGAGGGCCTGCAGATCGGCGCCGACGACTATGTGGCAAAGCCGTTCGAGCCGCGCGAACTGGTGCTGCGGATCGGCAACATCCTCAAGCGCACCGCGCCGCCGCCGGCGCAGACGCTGGAGCAGATCGCCTTCGGCCCCTACGTCTTCCATCTGGACCGCGGCGAATTGCGCCAGGGCGAGGAGATCATCCATCTGACCGACCGCGAGCGGGACATGCTGCGCATCCTCGCCGCGAGCCCCGGCGAAACCGTGCCGCGCGGCGCGCTGACCGGCGGCGGCACCGTCAACGAGCGCGCCGTCGACGTGCAGATCAACCGCCTGCGGCGCAAGATCGAGCGCGATCCCGCCAATCCCTTGTTCCTGCAGGCGGTGCGCGGCATCGGCTATCGCCTGGTGGCCTCGCCTTAAGCCCTTATCCGCCATGAGCACGATCGACACGGGCCTGAGCCTGATCCGCAACGCCTCGCAGCGCGTCTCCAGAGCCAATGGCCGGATGGGAAACGCGTTCAAGAGCTGGATGCCGACCGGCCTCTATGCCCGCGCCCTGCTGATCATGATCGTGCCGATGGTGGTGCTGCAGACCGTGGTGGCCTTCGTGTTCATGGAACGGCACTGGAACACGGTGACGCGCCGCCTCTCCACCGCTGTGGTGCAGGACATCGCCGCCCTCATCGACGTCTACAAGACCTATCCGCAGGACAAGGACCGCGCGCAGGTGCGCCGGATCGCTCAGCGGCTCCAGCTCGTGGTCGATTTCCTGCCTCCCGGCGATATGCCGCCACCCGGGCCAAAGCCGTTCTTTTCGCTGCTCGACCAGTCGCTGTCGGTGCAGCTCGGCCGCCAGATCGGCCGTCCGTTCTGGATCGACACCGTCGGCAGGTCCAACCTGGTCGAGATCCGCGTGCAACTCGACGACGCGATCATGCGCATCTTCGCGCTGCGCAGCGCCGCCTACGCATCGAATTCGGAAATCTTCATCTTCTGGATGCTCGGCACCTCCACGATCCTTTTGATCGTCGCGGTGCTGTTCCTGCGCAACCAGATCAAGCCGATCCTGCGTTTGGCGGACGCCGCCGAAAGCTTCGGCAAGGGCCGGGAGGCACCGAATTTCCGGCCGCGCGGCGCGCGCGAGGTGCGGCGTGCGGCGCACGCCTTCCTGGAGATGAAGGCGCGCATAGAGCGCACGATCGAGCAGCGCACCGCGATGCTCGCCGGCGTCTCGCACGATCTGCGTACCATCCTGACCCGCTTCAAGCTGGAGCTCGCGCTGCTCGGTGAAGGCCCCGAGATCGACGCCATGCGCAAGGACGTCGACGAGATGTCGATGATGCTGGAGGACTATCTCGCCTTCGCCCGCGGCGACTCCGGCGAGGTCGCACAGCCGACCGACATGACGATGGCGCTGGAGGAATTGCGCAACGACGCCGAACGCCACGGCCATACCGCGACCGTCGCCTTCCACGGATTGCCTGTCGTGACGGTGAAGCCGGCCTCGTTCAAGCGCTGCCTCGGCAATCTCGTCTCCAATGCGGCGCGGCACGCCAACGCGATCTCGATCACCGGCCACCGCGACCACCGCTATCTCACGGTCACCGTCGATGACGACGGCCCGGGCATTCCGGCTGATATGCGCGAGGAGGTGTTCAAGCCGTTCCTGCGGCTCGACGACGCCCGCAATCAGGACGAGGGCGGCACCGGCCTCGGACTGGCCATCGCCCGCGACATCGCCCGCTCGCATGGCGGCGACATCATGCTTGGCGACAGCCCGATGGGCGGCCTCCGCGCGACGGTGAGAGTGCCGGTGTAACAATTCTTCCCTTCTCCCCTTGTGGGAGAAGGTGGCGCGAAGCGCCGGATGAGGGGTTCTTTCCACGGGCTGTGGTGTTCGTGGAGAGAACCCCTCACCCAAGCGAGCCCGCTGCGAGTAGCTAAGCAGCCCTCTCCCACAAGGGGAGAGGGCACGACAATTGGCATCACAAGGCTGAGCTAGCTCGGACGCTTGAAGCGCATGCGGCTACGAAAAGAACTTACTTCGGCAGCTTGGGAATCATGCCCTTCAGCTTTTCCATGTCCTTGATGTTCATCTTCATGCCGCCGGCCATGATGATGTCACCGGGCTTCTGGTCCGCCTTGCAGGGGCCGAGCCATTTAGCTTCGATCGTGCCGGTGGTATCGTGCGCCGCACCGGTCGAGCCGCGATCGGCGTGCGAGGTTGTCTTGACCGTGTAGGCGGAGTTGAAGTCGCCGGTGATCTCGGCATGCGAGGTCACCGTGACGCCGGCGACGCCGCACACGGAATCGCTGACATAGCCGGTCGCGGTCTTCTGGATATCCTGCTTGGAGCAGATATCCTTCGCCATCGGCGAGACTGCCGTGCTCATGTCCTTGTCGGTGGTCTCGTCGGTGCAATGCTGCATCGTCATTTCGGGCGTGGTCGAGCCCGTGCGCGCGATCTTCATCTCCCACAGGCCCGCCTTGCGGACCGGCAGATCGACGGCGCCGGCCGCCCCGGGCAGCAGCGCAGCCAGGCCGATGGCCGATCCGAGCAGAACGAAATATCGCGTCATGCGGCGATGCCGGTACCGGTGCCGATCAATAAAGCGTGCGCAGCGGCCGCTCGGCGGCGCCCCAAGGCACCCAGCGGCAGGAGAAGGAGACGTAGCCACCCTCATAGGGCTGCACCGCGAGGAATTTCACCACCTTGCCGTAGGAAGCGCAGTGATCGACCGCGAGCTGGCGGGCGTCCGCCTGCTGGGCCAGCGAATAGGCAATGATGCCGCCGGTATCGTTGCCCTTGAACGGGGGCACCCAGTCGGCCTGGGCCGGTGCAACGGCCAGCATTGCGCCTGCGGCAACCATGCCAGCGGCCAGAATTTTTCGCATCTGCAGACTCTCCTCAAATCCTTGGGCGGCACCATAAAGTGCGCGGGCGACCGTGAAAAGAATCGTGGGCCGGAGATTTGCGGAGTTCTCCGCCAGTGTTGCCGCGTTGCACTTGACCTCGCCCGGCCTTCGCGGCACCGTCCGGCGCATTGGATGTCCGGCGGATTCTCATGCGCAACTCTGTTCGTTCCTCGACCAAAACTGGCCTCCGCGCCGCATTCGGCCTGCTGGTTGGCCTGTTGGCGTCCGCCCAGACCGCCCACGCCGCCAATCCGCTCGAGCTGAATTTCTGGCTGTCCGGACCGAAGTACGAAGGACGGGTGGCCCCCTGCGAGGCAGCGCTGCAGACCATCGCGTCTCAGTTCCAGGAAAAAGAGAGCCAGTTCTGGAATTCGCCGCTGGTGATCACCGGCTATTCGCGCATCCATGAGACTGCTTTCCGTCCCTGGCAGTCCGACAATATCCCGCGCCGCTACTGTTCGGGCGACGCGGTGTTGAGCGACGGCAAGGTACGCACCGTGCATTTCTCGATCATCGAGGATGGCGGATTTGCCAGCATCGGCCAGGGCGTCGAATGGTGCGTGGTCGGACTGGACCGCAACTGGGCCTATAATCCCGCCTGCAAGTCGGCCCGGCCCTGATCCTTAGGGCTGGTGTGGCGACGCTTGTTCTCAAGCAATGCGTCGCATCACACTTTGTTCTTGAAATGTTCCATCTCCCTGCTAGGCTCGCCCGCGGTCGAGTGTGAGGGGTGCTTGATGTTTCGATTGGCCTTGGTTGCCCGCCTGCTGATTTCCGTCCTTGCCTTTTTTGCCGCGATTGGCCCGGTCAGCGCCCAGGACCGCCGACAAAACGCGCCGGGCGAGTTCGATTTCTACGTGCTTGCGCTGTCCTGGTCGCCGTCGTTCTGCGAAGCCGCCTCCGAGCGCGGCGATGGCAGGCGGGCGCAGGTCCAATGCGGCGGACGCCCCTACTCCTTCGTGGTGCATGGGCTCTGGCCGCAATATGAGCGCGGCTTTCCGGAATATTGCCAGCGGCCCGCGCCACGCCTTGCCCGCAATGTCATGAGCTCGATGCTGGACCTGATGCCGGCGCCCGGGCTGATCTACAATGAATGGGACAAGCACGGCACCTGCTCGGGCCTCCCCGCACGCGCCTATTTCGAGAGCATCCGCAAGGCCCGCGCCGCGGTGAAGATCCCTGAGGAATTCCTGCAATTGTCGGAGCCGAAGACGGTCGCACCCGGCGAAATCGAGGAAGCCTTCATCAAGGCCAATCCGGGCCTCAGCAGCTCGGCAATCTCGGTCACCTGCGACAGCAAGCGACTCAGCGAGGTCAGGATCTGCATGAGCAAGGACATGCAGTTCCGTGCCTGCGAGGAAACCGATCGCCGCGCCTGCCGCCGAGACCAGGTGGTGATGCCGCCGATCCGGGGCGGTTAGACAGTCTCTCCATCGTCATGGCCGGGCTTGCCCCAGGCATCCAGGCCCCTCTTGACAGCGGCGACCGGGTGGATGGCCGGGACAAGCCCGGCCATGACGAGTAGAAGTGCGGTGTACAGACCAGCAGATAGCTCATGAACTACCGTCACGCCTTTCACGCCGGCGGCTTTGCCGACGTCATCAAGCACATCGTGCTGGTGCGAATCCTGCTCTATCTGCAGGAAAAGCCGGCGGCGCTCCGCCTCATCGACACCCATGCCGGCGCCGGCCTCTATGATCTCACCTCCGACGAGGCACGGCGCGGCGGCGAATGGCTGACCGGAATCGCGCGCGTGATGCAGGCGCGATTCTCGAACGAAGCGCTGCCGCTGGTACTGCCTTATCTCGACATTGTGAGAGCCTTCAGCCCGCCGGGCGAACTGAAGGCCTACCCGGGCTCGCCCTTGATCGCACGGGCGCTGCTCCGGCCTCAGGATCGCCTCACCGCTTGCGAGCTCGAGCCGGAGGCGCGCAAACGCCTGATCGACGCGCTGCGCCGCGACGCCCAGGCGCGGGTGGTCGACCTTGATGGCTGGACCGCGCTGCCGGCCTTCGTCCCGCCGAAAGAAAGGCGCGGCCTGGTCCTGATCGACCCGCCCTTTGAAGCCAAGGACGAGTTCGAGCGGCTGGCGCAAGGCTTTTCGGAGGCGTTCGCCAAATGGCCGACCGGCAGCTATCTGCTGTGGTACCCGGTGAAAAGCCGTCGCGTGACCGACGATCTCGCACGGTATGTCGCTTTCGAGACAGGCAACAGCAAGCCGGCTGGCAAATGCCTGCGACTCGAATTCAGCGTCGCGCCTCGCGAAGCCGAGAGCGGACTGGTCTCGACCGGGCTCTTGATCGTCAATCCGCCCTGGACGCTTGCCGGCGAACTCAGAATGATCCTGCCCGAGCTGGAAAAGCCCTTGGGCCAAGGCGGCGCCGGCCGATTCAGGCTGGAGACGCCCAAACCTTAACCAACACCGTTGCTGAAAACTCCCACTCGACCATAGGCAACTTGCCCGGAACCGTATTATGCTTGTCACGTTAGGACTGGCTTTACGTTCCGCTTCCGCGAATGGTTGCGGCGGAGTGACGAGGCCGAAGAAAAATCCAGGCGGGTCGGTGGCGTGACACAGGTCCGCTGAGGTGGCCAAGCTTCCGGCAGCGAATGTCCGGTCACCCGCTACGTGAGTTGCGCGTAGCGGCGGTGCAATGCGGGGGAGGAGTTTCCCGATGGCCATGACTGGGACAGTCAAATTCTTCAATGGAGAGCGCGGCTACGGCTTCATCAAGCCTGACGACGGCGGCCGCGATGTGTTCGTTCACATCACCGCAGTCGAACGCGCAGGACTAAAGGATTTGACCGAAGGACAGCGTATTACGTTCGACGTCGAACCAGACAAGAAGGGCAAAGGCCCCAAGGCGGTCAATCTGGTGATTTCATCGTGAGCCCTTGCGCTCACGCTGAAGCGGACTGAAGTCTCGGGTAACGATTTGCCGGGCGGCGCCCCGCGCGCACAGGCATGTGCGCGATCTCGCGCGTCAGCTCGGCATAAAAAAATTCCGGCCGCCTGCGACGGCCGGAAGGTTGTCGTAGATCGTTTTCTTATTCTTCGAAGTGATTGGTTAGAGCGTTTTCGAGCGAAGTGGACACCGGTTCGCGTGAAGAAAACGCGTCAAAACTAGAATCTAGAGCTTCGGTTCTGATTCAATCAGAACCGAAAACTCTAGAAGTGATAGTTCACGCCGGCACGGATGACGCCGAAATGGTAGCCGTTCGACGCGCCGGTGATGATGAAGTTGCTGCTGGCGAGATCGACATAGAGATATTCGAGCTTGGCGCTCCAGTTCGGTGCAAAGGCCATCTCGGCGCCAAGGCCGGCGGTCCAGCCGACATTGGTCTGGGACTCCGACAGGCCGAAAGTCTCGGCCCGCAGTTCGCCGAACGCCAGGCCGGCGGTGGCGTAGAAGAGCACGTTCTGGAATGCGTAGCCGCCGCGGCCGCGGATGGTGCCGAACCAGGGATTCGAGAACTTCCACGGCGCAAAGGTTTCTTCCGCGCCGGTGGCCTGGATGTCGCCTTCGGCGCCGAACACCCACGGGCCGTTGGTCCAGTTGTAGCCGATCTGCGCGCCGCCCGCGAAACCCGACGGCTTGGTCGGGTTGTTATTTACGCCACCCCAGGCATAGCCGAAATTGCCGCCGAGATAGGGCCCTGCCCAGCTCATGGCGTTGAGCGGCTGGTTGACGGTATAGGGCCCGCGATAATCGGCCGCTGCTGACGACGTCGTCCATCCCCCGACCAACAGCGCCAGCAGGCGCAAGACGACAAACCGCTTCATCGCAACCACTCCAGAACGCAACAGCCGCGACCCGCCGGTTGCGAAGGCCGGCGTGGTTACGGAATTCACTGTTTTTTCGGGAAGATTTATCGAAAGTTTTAAGTTAAAGCCTTGTTAAGGGCGGTTACCGCCCCCTCATCAATCTTAATGAAGCGTTACCGGCGCAAGGCTTTCCACTCGGAGCCCGATGCTGGCGATGGCGGCCGGCAGCGCCTAGTTTAGGCCCATGGATCACGATTCTACCGACCATTCGAAGGCGTCCGTGCCCAAGGGAGTGCGCCACGGCGGAAACCCAGACTTGCCGCCGCAGGACCTCGCGCTCGTCACCGGCGACGTCGATCCGGCGACGTCGGCCGCGGAGGAGGACGAGGACGCGCGGCTGCCCGAGGTTCCCGAGGAACCGGCGGAGGCCGTCGCCGAAGGTACGCTCGCGGTCGGCCATGCAGCGATCGAGAATGCAGTGCGGCTCGCCCCGACCTCGCCGGGCGTCTACCGCATGCTCAACGCGGCCAACGACGTGCTGTATGTCGGCAAAGCGAAGAACGTCCGCAAACGGCTTTCGTCCTATGCCCGGCCCAACGCGCCGCTGCCGGCGCGCATCCTGCGCATGATCGCGGCGACGGTGAATGTCGAGATCGTCTCGACCACCACCGAGACCGAGGCGCTGCTGCTGGAGGCCAACCTCATCAAGCAGCTCCGGCCGCGCTTCAACGTGCAGCTACGCGACGACAAATCGTTTCCCTACATCCTGATCACGGGCGACCATTGGGCGCCGCAGATCCTCAAGCATCGCGGCGCGCAGACGCGGCCCGGGCGCTATTTCGGCCCGTTCGCCTCCGCCGGCGCCGTCAACCGCACCATCACGGCGCTGCAGCGCGCGTTCCTGATCCGCTCCTGCACCGACGGCTTCTTCGAGAGCCGCACCCGCCCCTGCCTGCTCTACCAGATCCGCCGCTGCTCCGGTCCCTGCACCGGCGAGATCGATTTCCCCGGCTATGGCGAATTGGTGCGCGAGGCGACCGAGTTTCTGTCGGGCCGCAGCCATGCGGTGAAGCAGGAGCTTGCCGGTGAAATGGAGAAGGCTTCCGCCGAGCTCGAATTCGAGACCGCCGCGCTCTACCGCGATCGCCTCGCCGCGCTGTCGGCGATCCAGTCGCAGCAGGGCATCAACCCGCGCACGGTGGAGGAAGCCGACGTGTTCGCCATCCATCAGGAGGGCGGCTATTCCTGCGTCGAGGTATTTTTCTTTCGCACCGGCCAGAATTGGGGCAACCGCGCCTATTTCCCGCGCGCGGAAAAATCGTTCACGCCGGAGGAGGTGCTCTCCTCCTTCCTCGCGCAGTTCTACGACGACAAGCCGCCGCCGAAGCTCATTTTGCTCTCGCACGAGGTCGAGGACGCCGAGCTGCTCGCCGACGCGCTGTCGGTCAAGGCGGGTCGCAAGGTGGAGGTTTCAGTTCCCAAGCGCGGCGAGAAGAAAGAGCTGGTCACCCATGCGCTGACCAATGCCCGCGAGGCGCTCGGCCGCAAGCTCGCGGACACCGCGACCCAAGGCCGGCTGCTCGAAGGCATGGCCACGACGCTCGGCCTGCCCCAGGCGCCGAAGCGCATCGAGGTCTACGACAACAGCCACATCCAGGGCACCAACGCGGTCGGCGCCATGATCGTGGCGGGTCCCGACGGGTTCATGAAGAACCAGTACCGCAAGTTCAACATCAAGTCGGAAGGGCTGACGCCTGGCGACGACTACGCGATGATGCGCGAGGTGCTGGAACGGCGCTTCAAGCGGCTGCTGAAGCCCGCCGAGGGCGAGGAGGCCAAGGTCAAGGCTGACGACGATTCCTTCCCGCAATGGCCGGACCTCGTCATCATCGACGGCGGCCGTGGGCAGTTGAACGCGGTGAAGGAGATTTTCGACCAGCTCGGGCTGACCCAGGTATCGCTGATGGCGGTGGCCAAGGGGCCGGACCGCGACGCCGGCCGCGAAACGCTGTTCATGCCCGATCGCGAGGCCATCAAGCTGGAGCCGCGCGATCCCGTGCTGTATTTCATCCAGCGGCTGCGCGACGAGGCGCACCGGTTCGTGATCGGCTCGCACCGCAAGCTGCGCAAGAAGGACATCCGTGAGGCCGGCTTACAGGAAATTCCCGGTATCGGCCCCTCGCGCAAGCGCGCGCTGCTGCATCATTTCGGAACGCTGAAGGAGATCGAGCGCGCCTCGATCGCCGACCTTGGCAAGGTTCCCGGTGTCAGCGCCGAGAGTGCGCGGAAGATCTTCGAGTTTTTCCACTCCCAGCCGGGGGGCTAGAGAGATGGAGTCATCAAGGCGTCGCCTGCAGCGGACCATCTTATGCGCCCACGGTTGACCTCGACGCTTCAGCGGTATTGGTAAGACGGATGAACATGGCGACCACAAGGGGACAGCCCAAGACCCTGTCCCTCCCGAATATCCTGACCTACGCCCGCATCGCCGCCATCCCGGTGGTGGTCGGCTGCATCTATGTGCAGGCGATCATGGACGGCCCGCTATGGCTGCGCTGGGTGGCGGTCGCGATCTTTATTGCCGCCGGGATCACCGATTACCTCGACGGCTATTATGCCCGGATCTGGAACCAGCAGTCGGCGTTCGGCCGGATGCTGGATCCGATCGCCGACAAGCTCCTGGTTGCCTCCTGCCTGCTGATGCTGGCTGCGGACGGCATCATCCACGGCTGGACGCTGTGGGCGGCGATCGTGATCCTCTGCCGCGAGATCCTGGTGTCGGGCCTGCGCGAATACCTCGCCGGCCTGCGCGTCAGCGTTCCCGTGACCAAGCTCGCCAAATGGAAGACCACGGTGCAGCTCGTCGCGATCGGCTTCCTGCTGGCGGGCGAGGCCGGCGATCAGGTAGTCCCGGTAGTGACGCTGATCGGGCTGGCGCTGCTGTGGATCTCCGCGATCGTCACGATCTACACCGGCTACGATTATTTCCGCGCCGGCATCCATCATCTCATCAAGGAGGATGAAGGATGAAGGTGAAATATTTCGCTTGGGTCCGCGAGCGCATCGGCAGGGCCGAGGAGACCATCGAGCCGCCGGCCGATATCCGCACCATTGGCGAGCTGATCGATTGGCTTGCCGGGCGCGACGAGGCCTCCGCCTATGCCTTCGAGAAGCCGAAGGTGATCCGCGCCGCGATCGACCACGCCCATGTCCAGCAGGACGCCGCGATATCGGGCGCGCGCGAGATCGCGTTCTTTCCGCCGATGACAGGCGGCTGAGCCACAGCATGACCGCGATTGCGACCATCCGCATCCAGGACGCCGATTTCGACATCGCGCAGGAGATTGCCGCGCTCGGCAAGGGCCGCACCGATATCGGCGCCGTTGTCAGCTTCAGTGGCATCTGCCGCGGCAGCGAGAACGGCGAGCCGATCGCGGCGCTGACGCTGGAGCATTATCCCGGCATGGCGGAAGCCGAGATCAGGCGCCATGCCGAGGAGGCGATGTCGCGCTGGCCACTGTCCGGTCTTACCGTCATTCACCGCGTCGGCCGCATCACGCCGGGCGAGAACATCGTGCTGGTGGTGACGGCATCGCAGCACCGGCAGGCCGCGTTCCAGGCCGCCGAATTCCTGATGGACTACCTGAAAACCAGCGCGCCGTTCTGGAAGCGCGAGGAAAGCGCGCGGGGATCGAGCTGGATCGAGGCGCGCGACCATGATGACGCGGCAGCCGCGCGCTGGACCAAGTCCTGATGGCCAAACGTACCACGCCGGCCGCCAAGGGTGGCCGATCTGCAGCGAAGTCCCCCAAGGTTGCCGCGGGCGAGCTCAAGACGCTGCTCGATTTCGTCCGCTATGCGGTGAGCCGCTTCACCGAGTCAAAGCTCGTGTTCGCGCACGGCACCACCGATCCGGTGGCGGAGGCCGCTTTCCTGGTCTGCGAAACCCTGCACCTGCATCCCGATCAGTTCGACCAGTTCGCCGGCGCACGCGTCACTGCGCATGAGGGTAAGCGGATCCTCGATCTGATCGAGCGCCGCATCGCGACGCGGAAGCCGGCCGCCTATCTCGTCAACAAGATCTACATGCGCGGCCTGCCCTTCTATGTCGACGAGCGCACCATCGTGCCGCGCTCCTTCATCGGCGAACTGCTGGATTCGCATTTCGGCGGCGACGAGGAAGGCGGCTCGCTGATCGACGATCCCTCGTCCGTCGTGACCGTGCTCGACCTCTGCACCGGCTCCGGATGCCTTGCGATCCTCGCCAGCCAAAGCTTCCCGAATGCCGATATCGACGCCGTCGATATCTCCAAGGACGCGCTGGCGGTCGCCGCGCGCAACGTCCGGGATTATGGACTCGAGGATCGGCTGACGCTGCACCAGGGCGACCTGTTCAAACCGCTCGTGGGCAGGCGTTACGATCTCATCATCTCCAATCCGCCCTATGTCGATGCGCTCGGCATGGCCTCGCTGCCGCGCGAATGCCGAGCCGAGCCGAAACTTGCCTTCGACGGCGGCGCCGACGGGCTCGACATCGTCAGGCGCATCCTCGACGAGGCGCCGCAGCATCTGACTCCGGAAGGTGGGCTGCTCTGCGAGATCGGCCGCGGGCGCGAGGTCCTGGAAGCCGCCTATCCGCAATTGCCGCTGCTCTGGCTCGATACCGAGGATTCCGAAGGCGAAGTGTTCTGGATCAGTGCATCCGATCTCTCGTCGGTTTGACGCTTTTCTTCGCAACGAGTGTCCGCTTCGCGCGATGACGCCGCGTGACGCAGTGCAACGCGGCTGAAATATCGCAGCTCGCGCCGTTCACCTCGCCCAGCGAAGCTGATACTTTCAAGGCAAATCAGCTCACCGCCATCAACGAGGCCCCCATGCTGGACAAGAGCCCCCGCCCCGCCGCCGTCAACGTTCCCAACGACCTCGCCGCGCATTGGATGCCGTTCACCGCCAACCGCGCCTTCAAGAAGCAACCACGGCTGCTCGCCGGCTCCAAGGACATGCACTATTTCACCGTCGACGGCCGCCAGATCATCGACGCAGCCGCCGGCATGTGGTGCTGCAATGCCGGCCATGGCCGCACCCAGATTGCCGAAGCGATCGCCAAGCAGGCGGCGGCGATGGACTACGCGCCACCGTTCCAGTTCGGCATCCCGCAAGCCTTCGAGCTTGCCAGCCGCATCGCCGACCTGGCGCCCGAAGGACTCGACAACGTGTTCTTCTGCAATTCGGGCTCGGAAGCGGCGGACACCGCGCTGAAGATCGCGCTGGCCTATCACCAGATCAGCGGCCAGGGCAGCCGCATCCGCCTGATCGGCCGCGAACGCGGCTATCACGGCGTCGGCTTCGGCGGCACCTCCGTCGGCGGCATCGTCGGCAACCGCAAGCTGTTCGGCTCGCTGCTCACCGGCGTCGATCATCTGCCGGCGACCTATGACCGCGAGAAGCAGGCCTTCACCAAGGGCGAGCCGGACTATGGCGTGCATTTCGCCGATGAGCTGGAGCGCCTCGTCAACCTGCACGGCGCCAACACGATTGCCGCCGTGATCGTCGAGCCGATGGCCGGCTCGACCGGCGTGCTGCCGGCGCCGAAGGATTATCTGAAGCGGCTGCGCGAGATCACCGAGAAACATGGCATTCTCCTGATCTTCGACGAGGTCATCACCGGCTATGGCCGGCTCGGCTTTGCCTTCGCTGCGGAGCGCTATGGCGTGACGCCCGACATGATCACCTTCGCCAAGGGCATCACCAATGGCGCGGCTCCAATGGGCGGCGTGATCGTGCGCGGCGCCATCCACGACGCCTTCATGAATGGCCCTGAGCATGTGGTCGAGCTGACCCATGGCTACACCTATTCGGCCCATCCGCTGGCCTGTGCCGCCGGCCTTGCGACGCTCGACATCTATCGCGAGGAGAAGCTGTTCGAACGCGCAAGCAAGCTCGAGCCGAAATTCGCCGACGCCGTGATGTCGCTGCGCGACCAGCCGAACGTGGTCGATATCCGCACCGTCGGCCTCACCGCCGGCATCGATCTCGCCCCGATCGCGGATGGCCCCGGCAAGCGCGGCTTCGCCGCACTCAACAGCGCCTTCCACGACAACGACCTGATGCTGCGGATCGCCGGCGACTCGCTGTGCCTGACGCCGCCCTTGATCGTCAGCGAGGACCAGATCGGCGAGATCGTCGACAAGGTCGGCAAGATCATCCGCGCGGTGGCGTAGCGTTCGATTTTGCTGGACCCTCATCCTGAGAGTCTGACTCTGAGGAGCGCGGAACGCGCGTCTCGAAGGATGAGGCCCCGACAGTGACCTCGCCCTTCGAGACGACCGCTGCGCGTCTCCTCAGGGTGAGGCGATAGGTTGGAATGCGCTTTGCTCGCAATGAAGCAGGCGAGTTCCGATTCAAATGTCAAACAACTCTCCGCTGTCATCGTCCGGCTTGACCGGACGATCCAGTATTCCAGAGACGGCAGTGCTTGAGCCGAGAGGCCGCCGGATACTGGATGCCCCGCCTTCGCGGGGCATGACGGTGGCGTTGGGGATGCGCGTTCGCATTCTCGCGGCGAGTCACGCCCGAGCTTTGCTTCACTTTTCCACCCTCATTGAACAGAGGGCGCAGGGAAAGCCGGGTGCTGGTTGCACCCGCGGGTCCCGTGCAACAAAAGCACGGGGGTAGGACCACAGGTTCAACCGAAGCATTCCGGCTTTCCCTGCGCGATGGTGTTACGGTTTCCTTCGTGCTCTCCTTGGTGACCGGGCTTTCTTGCCACCATCACCTCTCGCGCGGATTTCTTCGCGCAAAAAAACTTAGCGCCAGCGTCGGGGCGCCAGGACCACACGACTTCGCCGTCCGTGAATGCCACGCTCGTCAGTCGTGACACTCCCGTCCACCGCATCTCACCGCAACGTTCGTGACGATCGCGACCCGCCCCTCATTCGCGTGAGACGCGCGGAGTTAAATCACTGATTTGCCCGACGGTGGAAGCGGAATGTTTTTCGCGCGAGGGCTGGACGGGGCAAATCTGGTTGATTGACTTAAGGAAATTCGCGCGAACTGTACGACGCCGTCATGCCCGGGCAAAAGCGCGAAGCGCGTCTTCGCGCAGATGTCCCGGGCATCCACGACCTTTGCTAAGGGCGGAGAGGAACGTGGATGGCCGGGACAAGCCCGGCCATGACGGAGGAGAGGATTGCGCAATGCGTCCCTCCGTCATTCCGGGGCGTCCAAAGGACGAGCCCGGAATCCATCCAACCGCATAGCACGCGGCGAAATGGATTCCGGGTTCGCGCTATGCGAGCTCGGAATGACGACGGAGCGGCGCCTTCCGGAACATTCAAATCCGGCTCACGTTCATCCGAACCAGGGACAACTCCTTGCTGGAGGAATCCGATGTCCGACGCGCGCCCCGGACAGGGCGAGAATTGGCTCTTGATCGCGGCGACGACGATCCTGCTCCTTCTCGTCCATCGCTTTCTTCAGCCCGATCCGAAGCCCGCGCCCGCCCACAACGCTATAGACCCGGCGAGAGCGCCGGGCCGTTTCGCCCGCGAACTGGCCGAACCCGGCAGGGGACGCCGCGCGGAGAGCCCGCTCCAGATCCCGCTCGCGGGCTGGAAGGACATCCTGTGGCGCTGCTATCAGCGCATCAATGACGACCGCCTGCTCGCCACCGCCGCAGGCGTCGTGTTCTACGGCCTCTTGGCGGTGTTCCCGACCATCACCGCGCTGGTCTCGTTTTACGGGCTCTATGCCGATCCTTCGACCATCACCAGGAATCTTCAGACATTGGCGCTGATGCTGCCGGAAGGCTCGTTCCAGATCGTGCAGGATCAGATCGGCCGGGTGCTCGCGAAGGGCACCGGAGAATTGGGGGCGACCTTCCTGTTCGGGCTGGCGCTCGCGGTCTGGAGCGCCAATGCCGGAATGAAGGCCGTGATCGATGCGCTCAATGTCGCCTATGACGAGCGCGAGACACGCGGCTTCATTCGATTGAACCTGATCTCGCTCGCCCTCACCCTCAGCGCGATCGCAGCCCTCCTGGTGATGGTGAGCGCGGTGGTCGTACTTCCCCTGCTGCTCGATCGTCTTGGGCTGAAGCCCGAGAGCCAGCTTCTCGTCAGCCTTGGGCGATGGCCGCTGCTGTTCCTGATCCTGGCGGCCGGGCTTGCGGTGCTCTACCGCTATGGACCGAGCCGCCGCGCGCCGCGTTGGGAATGGCTCAGCATCGGGACGCTGGCTTCCGCGCTGTTCTGGATCGCCGGCTCAGCGGCGCTGTCCTGGTATCTATCGAATTTCGGAAACTACACGGCTACCTACGGATCGCTTGGCGCGGCCATCGGGCTGATGATGTGGATGTGGATGTCGACCAGCATCATGTTGCTGGGTGCGGAGTTGAATGCGGAGATCGAGCACCAGACCGCGGTGGACACAACCATAGGCCGCCCGAAGCCGCTTGGCACCCGCAAGGCCGAGGTCGCCGACACGGTTGGACCGGCGGTTTCGTAAGCCTCCCAAAGAACGCTAGCCTGCCGAATCAAACTTGATGGTACAGTAGTCCCGCTTGGGGGAACGCAGACAAGACCGCGCCTAAGAGGCCCGTGTTTTCCCGGGTGGGACAGCCGAGGTGGACAGCCAAACTTGAGAGCGTAACGCGCGGACATGATTCGCATTTCGACGATCTTCATCGCCATCTGCATGGTTCTGGTCGCGGCCTCGCTTGGCCTTGTGCTCTATTCGGTCGCTGGCATCAGCGGAACCGAATCGGCCATCGTGGCGCTGACCGCGTTGACCTTCATGATCCTCTACAATGCCGTGTCGCTGCGGCTACGCGACCGCTCCGATGTCGGCGGCCAGATCGCGGACCTCTCCCGCGGCACCGCCGATCTCGCCCGCCAGGTTGCCGAATTCGGCCGGCGGCTCGCCGCCGTGGAGGGCCGCGTGGTGTCGGCCAATTCCGCCAGCGCGGACCGCCTGCAGGCGGTGGTCGGCGAAATCAACGAGCTCGGCAATCTGGTGAAGCAGCTTGCGACCTCCGTCGCCAGCCATGAAGACATGCTGGCAACCGCTGCGGGCGCGCCTTCGAGTGGGCGCGCGGCAGAGCCGGCACCGGAGCCACGCGCTACCGATCCAGCTCCGGTAGCTGGCACCGTGTGGAGGGCCGCAGCTCTGACGACGGCCCCACAGGTTTTCTCAGCGGCGCCGGCACCGGCGGTATCCGCTCCGGCCGAGGCCATCGAGGCCTCGCGCAGCCAGGGGCAGTTGCTCACCACCATCAAGAATGCGATCGAGGCCAACCGGCTCGACCTGTACCTGCAGCCGATGGTGACGCTGCCGCAGCGCAAGGTGCGCTACTATGAAGCGGTGACGCGGCTGCGCGACGAGCGCGACCAGATCATCGCCGCTGACGATTTCATCGGCGCAGCGGAATCCGGCGGCCTGATCGGGCGCATCGACCACATGGTGATGCTGCGCTGTGTGCAGGTGCTGCGCCGGCTGATGGTCCGCAACAAGGATGTCGGCGTGTTCTGCAACGTCTCCGCAGCGACGCTCGGCAACGCCGTCAATTTCACCCAGTGCCTGGATTTTCTCGAAGCCAATCGGGCGCTGGCCCCATCCTTCGTGCTCGAATTCAAGCAGTCGACCTTCCGCAATCTCGGCCCGACCGAGAGCGAGCATCTCGCCGCGCTGTCGCAGCGCGGCTATCGCTTCTCGATCGACAACGTCGGCGACCTCCGTTTCGAGCCGCGCGAGCTCGCCGACCGCGGCGTGCGCTTCATCAAGGTGCCGGCGGCATTGCTGCTCGATCCCAGGCAGAGCTCGACCTCGGATATTCACCCCTCAGATCTGTCCGACCTGCTCGGCCGCTACGGCATCGATCTGATCGCGGAGAAGATCGAAGGCGAGCGCGCCGTCGTCGACCTGCTCGACTACGACGTACGGTTCGGCCAGGGGTTCCTGTTCGCGCCGCCGCGGCCGTTGCGGCCCGAAGGCGCATCTGCTACCGCCGGGGCCTCGCCGCCCAACCCGCAGGAAGCCAATGGCGCCAATACTCCCGTTCCCCAGAATAGCCCGACCATCGACCCGCCACAGCGGGTTACCGGCAATGCCGCGCTGGCGCGCCGCGTCGTGGGCCCGGGCTAGGGTATGATGCGGTTAGAGCAACGTGTTGCCGCCTCGGAGGTGCCCACCTCTCCCACAGGGAGAGGTCGCGCCGAAGGCGCGGGTGAGGGGTTACGCTCTCTCGTGGGACCTGTACCCCCTCACCGGATTTGCGCTGGACGATGCTTCGCATCGCCAGGAGCAAATCGACCTCTCCCCGCTGGGGAGAGGTGGGAGCCCGCGGCCACGGCACTCGACGCAACAATCACTTCACTCTAGGCAACGCGCGATCGTGACCTCACTTCACTTTGTCGAGCGGCTGCGCGATGTCGTTGGCGACGTCGACGTGGTGCTCTCCGACGTCTGGGGCGTGGTGCATAACGGGCTCGAGTCGTTTCCCGAGGCCTGCGAGGCGCTGCACACGTTCCGCCAGCGGGGCGGCACCGTCATCCTGATCACCAACGCGCCGCGGCCGGCCGACTCGGTGCAGCGCCAATTGCGCAAATTGGGCGTGGCCGACGAGACTTATGATGCGATCGTCTCGTCCGGGGACCTGACCCGGCATTTCGTCGCCGAGCATCCCGGCAAGAAGATCCACTGGGTCGGCCCGGAGCGCGACTCCTCGATCCACCGCGGCCTCGATGCTCCGCTGACGCCGCTGGAACAGGCCGATTACATCATCTGCACCGGCCTGTTCGATGACGAGACCGAGACTCCGGAAGACTATCGCGCGATGCTCCTGAAGGCGCGCGAACGCAAACTTTCACTGATTTGCGCCAATCCCGATATCGTGGTCGAGCGCGGCGACCGGCTGATTTATTGCGCGGGCGCGATCGCCGAGCTCTATCGCGAGCTTGGCGGCGAAGCGATCTTCTACGGCAAGCCGCACCAGCCGATCTACGAGCGCGCGATGCAGCTGGCGGCCGAACGGGCTGCCCATCCGGTCGAACTCAATCGCGTGCTGGCGATCGGCGATTCCGTGCGCACCGACATTGCGGGCGCCAAGGGCTTTGGCATCGACTGCCTGTTCGTGACCCGCGGCATCCATTCCGAAGAGTTCGAAGGCGTCGACCAGCTCGATCCGGCCTCGGTGACGGAGCTGTTCGGCCACCCGCCGAAGGCGCTGATCCGGGAGTTGAGGTGGTAGTGAGTTGAGAGGGCGCGCCCTCTCTCCGCCGTCGTGGCCGGGCTTGTCCCGGCCATCCACGCGTCTCCGCGCACGCGGCCCAAGAACGTGGATGCCCGGGACAAGCCCGGGCATGACGAAACTGATAAAGCGGAGGCTTGGACTTACGCCGTTGCCATGTCCGGGAAGACCGCCTCGATCTTGGTCTTCAGCGTCGCCGCGTTGAACGGCTTGACGATGTAATTGTTCACGCCAGCCTTCTTGGCCGCGATCACGTTCTCGGTCTTGGATTCCGCCGTGATCATGATGAAGGGCGTGGTGGCGAGGTTGGGATCGGCGCGGACTTCCTTGAGCAGATCGTAGCCGGTCATCGGCTCCATATTCCAGTCGGAGATCACGAGACCATATTTCTTGGCGCGCATCTTGTTCAGCGCCGCGGAACCATCGGACGCGTCGTCGATGTTCTCGAAACCGAGCTGTTTCAGAAGATTCCGGATGATGCGGATCATGGTGCTGTAGTCATCAACCACCAGGACCGACATGGATAAATCAACCGCCATCTTCTCTCCCCCAAAACACGCGACTGACGCTTGCAAGAAAAACCGACAGGCCTGCGCGGCCCGCATTCCTCACCCCAAGCAGTAGCATCAGGCGTTAAACAGCGCGTTAACCGGCCGGGGACGGATTGCATCCGTTTTGACGCGATTTCGCCCGCTTGACTTCTGTGGGGCCAACAAGCCACCGTCCGCCGGCATCAATCGACCTTAAGAATTCCTGAAGAACGCAAGAAAAAATGACGACCGGTTTTACCGTTATTCGCGACAATACCCCGCAGAGCGCGATCCCGAGGGGGGCCGTGGTGGCGATGGGCAATTTTGACGGCGTCCATCTCGGCCACCGCGCCGTGATCGAGGCCGCCCTGCGAATGGGCGAGGCGCATGGGAAACCTGCGCTGGCGCTGACCTTCGAGCCGCATCCGCGCAGCTTTTTCAGCCCGAACACGCCACAGTTCCGCCTGACCAATGAGACCAACAAGCTACGCCTGCTCGCAGGCACCGGGCTTGCCGGCGCCGTGGTGATGACCTTCGACAAGGGCCGCGCCGGCACCAGCGCGCAGGATTTCATCCACCATGACCTGATCGAACGGCTCGGCATCAGCGGGATCGCGGTCGGCTACGACTTCCATTTCGGCAAGGGCCGTGTCGGCTCGCCGAGCCTCCTGGTTGCCGAGGCGCCGCGGCTCGGCATCGAGATCGATGTCCAGGCGCATGTCGATATCGAGGAGCGGCCGGTTTCCTCCAGCGCCATCCGCATGGCGCTCGCGGAAGGCCAGATCGCGGACGCCAACGCCATGCTGGGCGGTCCCTGGTTCGTCACCGGCGAGGTGATCCATGGCGAGAAACGTGGCCGCGATCTCGGCTATCCCACCGCCAACATCCGCCTCGACAAGAATTGCGGCCTGAAGCACGGCATCTATGCGGTGCGCGTCGGCCGCGGTTCGGAGCGCATCGACGGCGTCGCCAGCTTCGGCCGCCGCCCGACTTTCGACAATGGCGCGCCATTGCTTGAAGTGTTCCTGTTCGACTTCAAGGGCGATCTCTACGGCAATGTGCTCGACGTCGCCTTCATCGGCTTCATCCGCGATGAGCTGAAATTCGACAACATTGAAGCGTTGATCCGGCAGATGGACGACGACAGCGCCCGCGCCAGGGCGCAACTCGCCGCCGCCCCTGAGGCGTTCCCGAAACTCGGAGCGATCGATTGAGCAAGACCGAAAAACAGAAGATGCTGGCGGGCGAATTGTATCGTCCGGGCGATCCGGAATTGCAGGCTGATGCGGCCGCCAACAAGGCCTGGCTCGCGCGCTACAACGCCGCCCTGGCCGCGCCGGCATCTGAACGGCACGCGCTGCTGTCGGAACATTTCGGCCATGTCGGCAAGGGCGCCGTGATCCGTCCGCCGTTCTTCTGCGACTATGGCTACAACATCCACGTGGGCGAGGAGGTCTTCCTCAATTTCAACTGCGTCATTCTCGACATCGTCGAGGTCGTTATCGGCGACCGCACCCAGATCGGGCCCGCCGTGCAGATCTATGCCGCCGACCATCCGCGCGATGCCGAGACCCGGCGCACCGGCCTCGAATTCGGCCGACCGGTGGGGATCGGCCGCGACGTCTGGATCGGAGGCGGTGCCATCATCCTGCCCGGCGTCTCGATCGGCGACGACGCCGTAATCGGCGCCGGCAGCGTAGTCACGCGGGACGTCGCCGCAGGCCAGATTGTCACCGGAAACCCGGCCCGGCCGCGTCCGTGATGAGTTGAAGTTCGGCAACGTCGGTGCGCTGATCCACGAGTCTAGACGAACGCCACAGGCTCACGCGAAGATTCCGTGATCAATTCGCTCGAGCATTTCGCGGACGACCATCGCGCCCGCTTCATCGTTTAGGAGGTCAGCAGGTTTTCGGCCTGACAGATACATATTGGGCCGTTGCAACCAAACTTCACCCTTTTTTGCTTCGCCGAAGACCCGATCGACGAGCATTTGGATTTCGAGGGCGGCAACCTTGGCCGGTGGCTCGGTACTCATGAATTCTCTCCAATAATCAATACATTAGTATCCTCAAAAAAATCCGCAATGATGTCGGCATGGTCCACTCGCCGGCCTTTGCGATTTCCTCCTCCGGCTGCTATGGAAGGCGCCATGTTGATACGGCGCATCATCGGCATTAGCGGCCCGGCTTCCGCCTGAGCTCTTAAAGGCTCGGCGCGAGACCGGGATTTTCATGTTCCTCCCGCGATAGATCGCTAAACGCGCCCATCCTAGTCAAACCTGGTCCGATGTCCGAAAAGCCGCAAAAGTCCGACGCCAAAGACTATTCCAAGACCCTGTTCCTGCCGCAGACCGAATTCCCGATGCGCGCCGGCCTGCCCCAGCGCGAGCCGGAAATCCTCAAATATTGGAACGAGATCGATCTCTACGACAGGCTGCGCCAATCTGCCAAAGGACGCGCCAAATTCGTGCTGCATGACGGCCCGCCCTATGCCAACGGCAACATCCATATCGGGCACGCGCTGAACAAGATCCTGAAGGACGTGGTGACCAAGAGCCAGCAGATGCTGGGTTTCGATTCCAACTACGTGCCGGGCTGGGACTGCCACGGCCTGCCGATCGAGTGGAAAATCGAGGAGGAGAACTACCGCCGCAAGGGCAAGCAGAAGCCGGATTTCCGCGACTCCGCGGCGATGGTGGCGTTCCGGAAAGAGTGCCGCGCCTATGCGACGCACTGGATCAACGTGCAGCGCGAGGAGTTCAAGCGGCTAGGTGTGATCGGCGACTGGGATCATCCCTATGAGACCATGACCTATCCCGCCGAGGCGCAGATCGCGCGCGAATTGATGAAGTTCGCGGCCAACGGCACGCTCTACCGCGGCTCCAAGCCGGTGATGTGGAGTGTGGTGGAGAAAACCGCGCTGGCGGAAGCCGAAGTCGAGTACGAGGACTACACCTCAGACACGGTGTGGGTGAAGTTTCCGGTCACCTCGCCCGCGCATGGCGTGCTCGCGAAAGCGAATATCGTGATCTGGACCACGACGCCATGGACCTTGCCCGGCAACCGCGCCATCAGCTTCTCGCCGAAGATCGCCTATGGCCTCTATGAGGTCACCGATGCGCCTGCCGACAACTGGGCGAAGGCGGGTGATCTCCTGATCCTGGCGGATGCGCTTGCGGAAAGCGTGTTCAAGCAGGCGCGCGTTACCGCTTACGAGAAGGTGCGTGAGCTGCCGGGCGATACGCTCGACGCGGTAGAAACCGCGCATCCTCTCAACGGCCTCGCCGGCGGCTACGAATTCACGGTCCCGCTGCTCGCGGGCGATCACGTCACCGACGACACCGGCACCGGCTTCGTGCACACCGCGCCCGGCCATGGCCGCGAGGACTTCGACGTCTGGACCGCGAATGCGCGCGAACTGGAAAGCCGCGGCATCAACCCCACGATCCCCTATACCGTCGACGAGAACGGCGCCTTCACGCATCAGGCCCCGGGCTTCGAGGGCAAGCGCGTGATCAACGACAAGGGCGAGAAGGGCGACGCCAACGAGGCCGTGATCAAGGCCCTGATCGAGCGCGGCATGCTGCTCGCGCGCGGGCGGCTGAAGCATCAGTATCCGCATTCCTGGCGCTCGAAGAAGCCGGTGATATTCCGCAATACGCCGCAATGGTTCATCGCGATGGATAAGGACATCGCAACGGACGGCAAGGCGAAGCCAGGGGATACGTTGCGCGCCCGCGCGCTGCAGGCGATCTCGGTGACGCAATGGGTGCCGCCGGCGGGCCAGAACCGCATCAACGGCATGATCGCAAACCGTCCCGACTGGGTGATCTCGCGCCAGCGCGCCTGGGGCGTGCCGATCGCCGTGTTCGTGCGCGAGAAAGGCGATGGCTCGGCCGAGATCCTGCGGGACGAGGCGGTCAACCAGCGCATTGCAGAAGCATTCGAGCAGGAAGGCGCCGACGCCTGGTACGCCAATGGCGCGCGCGAGCGCTTTCTCGGCTCGCTCGCCAATGAGGATTGGAAGAAGGTCGACGACATCCTGGACGTCTGGTTCGACTCCGGCTCGACGCACGCCTTCGTGCTGGAAGACCCCGTGCACTTCCCGGGCCTTGCCGGCATCAAGCGCAAGATCGAGGGCGGCGACGACACCGTGATGTATCTGGAAGGAAGCGACCAGCATCGCGGCTGGTTTCATTCCTCGCTGCTGGAGAGCTGTGGCACCCGCGGCCGTGCGCCGTATGACGTGGTGCTGACCCACGGCTTCACGCTGGACGAGAACGGCCGCAAGATGTCGAAATCGCTCGGCAACACCGTCGAGCCGCAGAAGGTGATCAAGGATTCCGGCGCCGACATCCTGCGGCTCTGGGTCTGCGCGACCGACTATTCCGACGACCAGCGCATCGGCCCGGAAATCCTGAAAAACACCATCGAGACCTATCGCAAGCTGCGCAACACGGTGCGCTGGATGCTCGGCACGCTGCATCACTTCAAGCCGAGCGAGAAGGTCGCCTATGGCGAGATGCCCGAGCTCGAGCGGCTGATGCTGCATGAGCTGGCCGGCCAGGCCGCGATCATCCGCAAGGCCTACGCCGAATTCGACTACAAGACCGTGGTCGCGAGCCTTGCGACGTTCATGAACACGGAATTGTCGGCTTTCTATTTCGACATCCGCAAGGACACGCTCTATTGCGATCCGCCGTCCTCGGTCGCGCGCAAGGCGGCGCTGACCGTGATCGATATGATCTGCGATGCGGTCCTGAAATGGCTGGCGCCGGTGCTGAGTTTCACCGCCGACGAGGCGTGGCGGATGTACCGGCCGGAGGCGGAACCTTCCGTGCACCTGACGCTGTTTCCCGAGGGGCTGGAGAAATTCCGCGACGAGCGGCTGGCCACCAAATGGGAGACCGTCCGCGACATCAGACGCGTCGTCACCGGCGCGCTCGAGATCGAGCGTGCGGCCAAGAACATCGGCTCCTCGCTGGAAGCCTCGCCGCTGGTCTACGTCTCCGACCAGGAGATGCTCGACACGCTGTTCAACGTCGATCTTGCGGAAGTCTGCATCACATCGAACGCGATGGTGACCAACCAGGACGCGCCGGAGCATGCATTCCGCCTCAACGAGGTGCCGGGCGTTGCGGTGGTGGTGGAGAAAGCGGTCGGCCGCAAATGCGCGCGCTCGTGGAAGATCCTGCCCACCGTCGGCGAGGATGCCGAATATCCCGACGTCTCCCCGCGCGACGCGCAGGCGTTGCGGGAGTGGAAGGCGCTCGGGGTAGCCGTGTAACTGCCCGCATGACCCCTCCCGTGCGCGCCGGCATCATCGCGGCGGTCATCACGCTGATCCTCGACCAGGCATCGAAGCTCTGGCTGCTGTTCGTGTTCGACCTCCCCGGGCGCGGCGTGGTGAAGGTGACGCCGTTCTTCGATCTGGTGCTGGCCTGGAACGTCGGGATCAGCTTCGGCTGGTTCCAGAGCAACAGCCCGACGGCCCAGCTCGTGCTGATGGCGGTCAAGGCGATCGCGGTGGTGGCGCTGGCGATCTGGATGGCGTACTCGCGGACCCTGCTTGCGACAATTGCGCTCGGGCTGATCATCGGCGGCGCGATCGGCAACGCCATCGACCGCTTCGCCTATGGCGCGGTGGTCGATTTCGCCCTGTTCCACATCCAGATCGGGGAAAAAACCCTCAATTGGTACGTCTTTAACCTCGCGGACGTGGCGATCGTTGTCGGGGTAGCCGCACTATTGTATGATTCCTTCCTGGGGGTCCCCGCCGCAAAAGCGCCCTGATCGCGGCCGATACGGCTCTGCTAGCGGGTAAGATTTCAAGGGCGGAACCGTGCCTAAGCCGGTGATCACCCTAGCGAATTTAAAGAGTGGGGAAGAGCGCGATGCGCCACACTGAAGCCAACGCTCCACAAGCCGATAGCTCGACTTCCTGGAAAGCGCTGATGCATGGATTGCGGCTCTCCGCGGTCGCCCTCGGCATCGGCCTCGTGATGGCCGCAGGTCCCGTGCGGGCCGGCGATGACGGGGACGACGAGGATGACAAGACCTTCGAAGAGAAGGTCATCGAAGGCATCATGAAGGGCCTCGGCGGCACCAACATGGAAAACCGCGGCATCGACTACCGCGAGCGCTCGCCGCTGGTCGTGCCCCCGAGCCTCAACCTGCCCGCACCTGCCTCGTCCGCCGAGGCCAAGGTGCCGAACTGGCCCAAGGACCCCGACGAGCAGCGCCGCAAGGCGGCGATCGCGGCGCGGAAGAACACGAACAAGGATCCGCGCGAAGCCAGCCGCGTCCTGACGCCGAGCGAGCTCGCTCAGAAGAGCGACAAGAAGTCCACCGGCGGCGAGTCGGTCGACCAGCCCGGCGGCAATCCCGGCGCTAACGCGATCCTCTCGCCGGACCAGCTCGGCTATAAGGGCGGCTTCAGCGGGCTGTTCGGCGGCGCCAAGACGGAGACCGCCCCCTTCAAGGGCGAGCCGAACCGGGAATCCCTGACCCAGCCGCCGCCCGGCTACCAGACGCCATCGCCGAACTATGCCTATGGCACCGGGCCGAAGGAATCGCTCAACAAGGAATACAACCCGTCGCAAGGCAAGTATGGCGATTAATTAATCTCGTCTCTCGCCTTCGTGACGATAACAGATTTGAGCGCAGCCTATGATGCCGTCGTACCCGGAGCAATCTTGCTCCGGGTTTTTTAGATAGGTCCTGATGTCCCAGCACCGCCTTGTGGTTTCGCTTCTTGCCGGATTGCTTTCGACGGCCTCCCTTTCCGCCTCCAGCGCCATTGCCCAGACCACGGTCACCTCGGAACGCCCTGCGAGCTTCACGCTGAACAACGGCCTGCAGGTGGTGGTGATCCCCGATCACCGCACTCCGGTCGTGACGCAGATGATGTGGTACAGGGTCGGTTCCGCCGACGAGACGCCTGGCAAATCGGGATTGGCGCATTTCCTCGAACACCTGATGTTTAAGGGAACCGCCAAGCATCCGGCCGGCGAATTCTCCCAGACGGTGCTGCGGGTCGGCGGCAATGAGAACGCCTTCACCTCCACCGACTACACCGGCTATTTCCAGCGCGTGCCGCGCGAGCAGCTC